>JBCECW010000464.1:0-3940 GCA_039207785.1 Pseudomonas sp.
CTTGCCGGGCACCCAGTCGAGGTCCGCCACCACGGCGCGGAAGTCCTGCAGCAGGCCGTTGCTCACCAGGTACTGGCGGCCACCCTTCTGCTGCTCGCCGATGCGCACGGGCACGACGCGGCTCTGGGCGATGGAACGGATGCCGGAGGTGCGGGCGTGCAGGGTCGGGCCGCCATCGAAGATGTCGATGTAGTTGTCGGTCTCGAAGCCTTCGCGCATCAGGATGTCGAAGGTGATCTGCGCACGCGGGTGCACCTGGCCCATGGCTTCCTGGGCGGCATCCGGCAGCAGCGGCACATAGATCGGGTAATGGGGCATCAGCTCGGCAAGGAAGGTGCGGCTCTTCAGGCCACACAGGCGCTCGGCTTCGGCGTAGTTGAGGTCGAAGAAGTTACGGCCCACGGCATCCCAGAACGGCGAATCGCCCTGCTCGTCGCTGTGGCCAACGATTTCCACCACCACCGCATCGGCAAAACGCTCCGGGTGGCTGGCCACGAACAGCAGACGGCCACGGGAGTTGAGTTCGGCCCAGGGCGAGTCCACCAATGGCTGCTCGACATAGAAGCTGGTGAGCAGGCTATTGCCCGTCAGGTCATGGCACAGCGACAGCACGTGGATCTTGTTGTGGATCGACAATGAGCGTGAGGCGTGTACGAAGGTTTCGTTGCGGAAGCTGTAGAACGGCTCGGAATAGCCGGCCGAAGCAACGACCCCCGAGCAGCCGACCAGGCGACCGGTCTCGGTGTCTTCCAGTACGAAGAAATAGCTCTCTTCGCCGTTAAAGCTCACTTCAGCGGCAAACGAGGCTTCGGACGCGGCGATCTTGTCGCCCAGCCGACCGGCGTCGTCCGGCAGCGAAGTAACACCAACCGGGCTGTCCGCAGCCAGACGTTGCACGTCAGCCAAGTCAGCCATTTGCGCAGGGCGCATCACCAGCATGGTGTTACTCCTTAAATTCTCTTTTGGATGTAGAAAACGGCGCGCCGAATACGCAATCCCGCAGGGGCGGCCTTGGCCGCGACGCTCTTGATTGGCTCAAGAGCTTCGCGGCCAAGGCCGCTCCTACAAAAAGCGAAGCAGCGGCCGCGTATTGCCGTCAGGCTTGGGTCAGCTTGGCCACGGCGCGCTCGAAGCGGTCGAGACCTTCGTCGATGTCGGCATCCGGAATCACCAGGCTTGGCGCAAAACGCACCACGTCCGGACCGGCTTGCAGCACCATCACGCATTCTTTTTCCGCCGCGTTGAGCACGTCGCGGGCTTTGCCTTTCCAGGCATCGCTCAGCGCCGCGCCAATCAACAGGCCCACGCCACGCACTTCGGTAAAGATGCCGTATTTGGCGGCAATCGCTTCGAGACGGGTTTTGAAGCGCTGGTGTTTGGCTTTTACGCCATTGAGCACTTCCGGGGTGTTGATCACGTCGATGACCGCGCTCGCCACCGCACTGGCCAGCGGGTTACCGCCGTAGGTGGTGCCGTGCACGCCAACAGCCAGGTGCTTGGCGATTTCAGTGGTGGTGAGCATGGCGCCGATGGGGAAACCGCCACCCAGGCTTTTCGCGCTGGTGAGGATGTCCGGCGTCACGCCGTAGTTCATATAGGCAAACAGCTCGCCGCTGCGGCCCATGCCGCTTTGCACTTCGTCGAATACCAGCAGCGCGTTGTGCGCGGTGCACAGTTCACGCACGCCTTCGAGGTAGGCCTGGTCGGCTGGCAGGATGCCGCCCTCGCCCTGGATCGGCTCCAGCACCACGGCGCAGGTCTTGTCGGAAATCGCGGCTTTCATTGCAGCCAGGTCGTTGAACGGTACGTGGGTCACGCCCTCGATCTTCGGCCCGAAGCCATCGGAGTACTTCGGCTGGCCACCAACGGTCACGGTGAACAGGGTGCGCCCGTGGAAGCTGTTGGAAGCGGCGATGATTTCGAATTTTTCCGCGCCGTACACATCGTTGGCATAACGACGGGCCAGCTTGAACGCCGCTTCGTTGGCTTCGGCGCCGGAGTTGGCGAGGAATACGCGCTCGGCAAAGGTGGCATTCACCAGCTTGTGCGCCAGGCGCAGGGCCGGCTCGTTGGTGAACACGTTGGACACGTGCCAGATCTTGTTGGCTTGTTCGGTCAGTGCCTTGACCAGGGCCGGGTGGGCATGGCCCAGGGAGTTCACGGCGATGCCACCAGCAAAGTCGATCAGCTCTCGGCCGCTCTGATCCCAGACTCGGGAACCCTCGCCGCGCACCGGAATAAAGGCTGCTGGGGCGTAGTTGGGAACCATCACCTGATCGAAATCGGCGCGCTGTACCTGCACTTGCTCAACGGACATCGAAGCTCTCCTGACAAGGACCGCCGACCCCAAAGGCCGGCGCTGGAATGAATTGTAGGGACTGATTTGGGGAGGGCATTGTCGGCATGCGACAACTTCTTATAGCGCCAACCCGGTATTTTTCGGACCTTTCAGAAAGGCGACAGAAAGGGTCGCGAAGGCGCAGTTTAAACAGCCAGAGGGCCGGTGCGGAAATTTCGTAAAGCGGTAACTGACACCGTCATTCCCGCGAAGGCGGGAATCCAGACTGCTCCGGGCTACACCGCTCGCCGAAAAATTCTGGATCCCCGCGTGCGCGGGGATGACGGAGATAACAATCGAAGACAGGGCGGGGGCGCTTAACCGCGCTCGGAAGGGATGGAGCTCAGCTCGAACGGGCTGCTGCTGCGCCGCTGGTTGCGGTCTTCGCGTGGGGTGGCGCCGAAGAAGTTGCGGTAGGCGCTGGAGAAGTGTGGGCCGGAAGAGAAGCCGCACGAGAGGCCGATCTGGATAATCGATTTGCTGGTTTGCATCAGCAACTGGCGCGCTTTGTTCAGGCGCAGTTCCAGGTAGTACTGGCTGGGCACGCGGTTGAGGTATTGCTTGAAGATACGCTCCAGTTGGCGCCGCGATACGCACACATGCTGGGCGATTTCATCGGTGGTCAACGGCTCTTCGATATTGGCTTCCATCAGCAGCACAGCCTGGGTCAGCTTTGGATGGCTGGAGCCCAAACGGTTTTGCAGTGGAATACGCTGGCGCTCACCGCCTTCACGAATACGCTCCACCACCAATTCTTCCGATACCGCGCCCGCCAGCTCGGCACCATGGTCACGGGCCAGCACCGCCAGCAGCAAGTCGAGCACCGCCAAGCCGCCACAGGCGCTGAGGCGATCACGATCCCAGTCGAACAGATGGCTGGTGGCGATCACCTTGGGGAAACGCTCGGTAAAGTCGTCTTGCCAGCGCCAGTGCACAGCGGCGCGATAGCCGTCGAGCAAGCCCAGTTGGGCCAGGGGATACACACCAGCGGACAACCCACCGATCACACACCCGGCACGTACCACCTGCTTCAAGGCACTGGACAGCGCCGGCGCCAGATGGCCAGGCGGCTCATCGGCGAGCAAAAACAGTTTCTGGCAGCCTTCCAGCTTGCCTGCCCACGGCTCGCCCGGCAGGCGCCAGGCGCCCTCCACCGCCGGCTCGGCCTGCAGAAACACCAGCTCGTAGGTCACCTCGGGGTGCACGCGCTGGGCAACACGCAAGGCTTCTTCGGCCAGGGCCAGGGTCATGGCCTTGGTGTTGGGCCAGAGGAGAAAACCAATTCGGTGGGCAGTCATGGCTGGCAGTTTAGGCTCTGTTGGCATGCATGTGCATGCAAGGTGTGCTGCAAAGTCGGAGTCGATCAGCGCGCTGAAGCTTACTTCAAGCTGCCCGAAAGAAACTGCTTAAGACGATCAGACTGCGGGTTGACCAGCACTTCTTTCGGGCAACCACGCTCTTCCACCACGCCCTTGTGCAGGAACACCAGCTGGTTGGACACCTCACGGGCAAAGCCCATCTCGTGAGTGACCACCACCATGGTGCGGCCTTCTTGCGCCAGGTCCTGCATCACTTTCAGCACTTCGCCTACCAGTTCTGGGT
>JBCECW010000465.1:0-3940 GCA_039207785.1 Pseudomonas sp.
CGTCATAACCGCGGCTATCGCCATCCAGGGATTGGCGATAGCCGGCCGAAACGGTGAAGGTGGTTTTCTGGTCGGCCTGGTAATCCAGCCCCACGTTCACTTCACCCCAGGTGCCGCTGATATCGGCATCGAACGGGATATAGCCGGCCTCCGAGGAAAACCGTGTTTTCGGCTGGCCTTTGAATTCATGCCAGAGGCTGGGGCGTAGCCAGCCGGTGGTGCGTTTTATCCGCTGCTCGCGGTCGGTGTCTTCCCACTCCTTGGCCAAGCGCACACCCACGCGGCCGATCAGCGAGGTCACGTCATCGAAGCGCACATCGGCGCCCTGGTCGTGGCTGTCATCCAGTTCCACGTGGCTGTAGATCACTTGTGTTTGTGGCTCGACATACAGGCGTTCATCCGCTTCGTAGGGGTAACCGCCTTCCACCGAAACGGTATAGCCCCAGCCATTGGTGTCGAGGCTGCGCAGGCCATTGGGGCGCGACTCGACGTCAAAGGCATGGGCTTGCAGCACGGTGTCCACATACCAGCCTTCGGGGCCGAAATGGGTCCAGTAGCCACCCAGGCTGTAGCCACGGATTTTGTTGTTCCCTGCCTTGGCACCGGTGTAGTGGCGTACATCGGCGTCCATGCTGCTGACCGCCACGGAAAGGCCGGCCATATCGTGGGTAGCGTCGGGCTTGAGCTTGTCGTAAAGGTCCATGCCCAGCTGGAAGGCGGTGAGGTCGTAGTGGTATTGCGGCGTGCTGCCCATGCTGTTGCCCCGGTCAGCGTCCTGTTTGCCGCTGCGGTAGATCACCCGTCCCCAGCCCAGGGATGGGCCATGGTTTTCACGGTCTTCACTGGGCAGCGGCTCATCGCGGTTCAGGCGTTCTTCACCCATGCGTTCATGCAGGGTGTCGATCAAGGCCCGGCTCTGGATCAGCGTCAGGGCCGGAATGGCGCCGTACAGCGAGGCTTCCGGGCGATAGTCGGGGGTGTCCGGGTTGCCGTCGAGTTCCGAGCGCAGGTACCAGGTGTCGGTGCCACTGCCATCTTCGGCACCTCGATAAAGAAAGTATTCATAGGGCCCGGCCACCACCCGACTGCCCAGGGCAAAGGCATCGCTGGCACTGGCTGCAGCGCTGGTGTTGAGCAGGTTGATCACGGCAATACCGTTGCCCTCGGTCTGTGCGCCTTGGCCGCCGATGTTATGCACGGTCAAACGGGTGGCACCGCCAGCGCCGGTTTGGGTGGAATCCACCACCAGCATGTCGGAGCGGCTGTTGCTGTCGCCTTCATTGAGCTCGGTATTGAGGATCAGGTTGCCGCCGTTGGCGATAAATACTCCACCGCCATCTGAACCGGCAGTTTGTGACGCGCTGATCAGCAGCACATTGCCCACCGCCTGGCCGCCGCCAGTAAGGTCGATAGTGCCGCTGTTATCGAACGTACCGACGCCCAGCAGTTGCCCTTGCACGGCGCCGCCCAGCATCGGTGTATTGGCGGTTTGCCCCAGCGGCAGGAAGGCGCCGCTGGCGTCGAAGGTCTGGATACCGCTGGCAGGTTGAGCGGCCAGGCGCAGCAGACCGGTGTTGTTGATGCGATTGCCCACGCCGGTACCCAGGTTGCTGACCGCCACGGCCCAGGTATCGCGGCTACCGTTGCCGTCTGTGTCGGCAAAGTTGCGCAGCAGCCAGGTGCCGTCGTTGTCCAGGGTGACCACCGAGCTGCTGGCGGTTACAAGGCCTTCGATCTGCCCGAGGTTGTTCAGGGCCAAGGTGCCTGTGGTGCCGACCGCATCGCCGAGTACGGCCACGTCGCTGAGTGCGCTGATGCTGCCGCTGTTGGTCAGGCTCTGGTCCAGCCCCGCCAGCGCCACGCCGGCACTGGTTCCCCAACCGCCGCGCAGGGCGGCACTGTTGGTAACGCTGACCGTACCGCCCTGGGACAGCGCTGCGATCGCCGACGAGTTGTTGCCTTGGGTGGTAACCGCTGCCTGGTTGAGAACATCGATCTGCGCCGCGCCACTGGCCTCGGCCAGAATGCCTTGGCTGTCGCTGGCCCCTAGCGTGCGGATAGCCCCCGTGTTGACGATGGTTTGCTGGCCGGTGCCGGACGAGGTGCGAATGCCCCGTTGCAGATTGCCTCTGGCCAGTAACTGGCCGCTGTTGCTTACATTCAGTGAGCCCAGACCTGTGCCGCCGCTAAAGGTATTGCCGGCCAGGATGGCGGCACCGGAACCATTCACATCAATCAACGGGCCGGTAAAACTGATGCTTACATCACCGCCCTGACTCAGGCCCTGTAAACCGAACGAGCCAATGCCACTGCCATCGCCGCCACCAGCATCGGAGTGAGTGATCAGCGTGCCTGCTGCACGGATGGTGACGGTGCCAGTGGTGGAAGCGGTGGTCGCGTAAATGGCATTGGCATTGCCGTTGTAGGTTTCGATCCGCGCGCCGCTGTAATCGACGACGACGTTATCGGTAAGCGAGTCGGCGCGTATACCGCCAGCCCCCACGCCGCTGACGTTGATGGCGCCGCTGTAGTTCACCGTCAGCGGGCCTTCTGCGGCGATGATGATGCCGTAGGCGCGCAAGGTGGAGAGCCCGCCAAATACATTGATATCGCCGCTGCCGGTGACGGTGGTGCTGCCGGTGCCCCGCTTCATCACATTGATGGCGCGCGAGCCAGCCGTGTTGGTGGCGGTGCCAACGGTCAGCGTGGCGTTGTTTTCGATGTTCAGATTGCCCGTGGCGCCCACATTGTCATTGACGTAAATACCGTGACCGCCCTCGCCAGTGGTGGTGATAGTGCCTTCGTTCAGAACATTGATGCTGCCGCTGGTAGAGAACGAGCGAATGCCAAAGCCATTGGTGCCGTTGGTGCTGATGGCGCCACTGTTACTGACGGAGGTGGTACCGGTGCCGCCCGAGGTGAGGATGCCCGAGGCATTGGTGCTGATGGCGTTGATGGTCGCGGCATTGTTGACCGTGGTATTGCCATTGCTGGCCGTGGTGTAGATACCCGCATGGTTGCTGGCACCCGCGTCGGGCAAGGTGTCGTCCACCACGGCGGTATTGCCGGCTGAGCTTGGGTCACTGTTGTCCACCACCAGATTGACGCCACTGCCCACCGTGGCCTCGATATTGCCGCTGGCGTTGGTGCGCAACCACACACCATTACCTCCCAGGGTAGTGATGGTACCCAGCCCCAGGTGCTGCAGCTGGATATTGCCGCCGCCAGTGGCATCCACTTCGATACCGTCACGATTGGTGCCCACCACGGTGCTAAGGATATTCAGGGTGGTGCCGGCGGTGACGGTAACGGTCGACGTGCCGCTATTGGCGTTGCCGATGGCTAGCGCATTCAGGCCGCTACCGCCCTGCGTAATGGTGTTGGTGCCGCCATCCACCAGGATGCTGGCATTGCCCGTACCTGCCCCGGTGATCTGCGTGAACACCCCGTTGGCATTGGTGGCCGGCGTGCTGTTCACGGTGGTACCGCTCAGGCTGATTGCCGAATTGGCCCCCGCGCCACGACTGAGAATGGCAGAGCCTGCTGCGGTATTGACGATGACCCCGGGCTGGGTGCTGATACTGGCGTCGACACCGGCCGCCGGGGTGCAGGTCTGGCTGGTGCTGTAGGTGCCAGCGGCAAGCGGGCCGCACGCGGCGTGCGCGGTTTGCGACAGCGCTTGCAAGACCAGTGCGTTGCCGATGGCCAAGGCCAGTGCCGGACGGCAAAAGCCGAGACGGCGTAGGGCGACCTCCATGTAAACCTCCTTGTGAACCCTTCAGTGCGCGATTACGCCAGCCTGTCGTGATACTCCCTGTGCTTCACGTTGTTGGCCGCTCATTGCCTGGGTCAAAGCATGAACGTGGGAATAACCGGCACCAGCAGCAGGCGAAAATTCCAACGGCTGCCGATCTGGTCGTCGGGGTGGATCACGGAATAC
>JBCECW010000466.1:0-3932 GCA_039207785.1 Pseudomonas sp.
ACTCAAGAGGCCGACCAGCAATACCACCAGCAAACCGCCCCGCGCAGCACCAAATACCATGCCCAGCACGCGGTCGGTGCCCGATAGTCCGGTAACGCGAACCAGCTCGCCAATAAGAAAATTAAATAGGGCACCCACTAACAACGTGGCTACGAAAAGAATGGCGCAGCCGGCGATAACGCGGGCCGAAGGCGTGTCGATGTAATCCACCAGGTGCTGGGAAAGCGCGCCGCCGAACATCCAGGCAACGACCCCGGCAATGATCCAGGTCACCAGCGACAGGGCTTCCTTGACGAAGCCGCGTTTCAAGCTGATCAAACTGGAGATCGCGATAACGGCGATGATCGCCCAATCGACCCAGGTAAATGGCACGTTTGAGGCCTACCGACGGAAGAGGCGCGGGATTTTAGCAGAGCCCTTGGCAAGGAGTAACCCGCGTTTTAGCGAACACGGGTTAATTCGCTGCCGTTGGGCTTAAAAGCTTCGCGAGCAAGCTCGCTCCTACAGTCGAGGATCAGCTGCTTTCGGGCTGGAAGCGCACCACAAAGCCCTTGAGCTTTTGCTGTTTGGTCAGTTGATCACGCAGGCGATCGGCCTCGGCGCGTTCGATCAACGGCCCGACAAATACCCGGTTCATGCCTTCGGCACTGCGGATATAGGCGTTGTAGCCCTGGCTACGCAGGGTCTTTTGCAGGCTTTCGTCGCTGGCGCGGCTGGACAGGCTGGCCAGCTGGATCGACCAGCTGATCGGCAGGCTATTGGCGTCCAGCTTGCTCGGTGCCGCAGGTGGCGTGGCCACTGGAGCAGCAGGCACAGCCGGTTTAGGGGCCACTGGAGCGGCCGGTGCCGGCGCAATCGGGGTCGTTGGCGCGCTGGCAATCGGGGTCGTTGGCAGCGGTGCCGGGGTGGTTGCCGGCTGGTCAGCGGGTACAGGCTCTTCGGGCAGCAACTCCGGCTCGGGTACCGACACCGGTTCCTGGGCCACTTGTGGCATCGCCGGCGCCTGCGGCATGGCCGGGGCGTCGACCACCACATGGCGGGACTCATCCTGACGCGACAGCAACATCGGCAGGAAAATGATCGCCAGCGCCAGCAGCACCAAGGCGCCCACTATCCGCTGCTTCAGTCCTTTATCCAGCAAAGCCATTCCCCACTTCTCCCATGGCATGGCGGGCCAGCCATTCCAGGGCCTCGGCCACGCAGTAAAAAGATCCAAACAACAGAATTTCGTCGTCGCTACTTGCCTGCGCCAGCTGCGCCTCCAGTGCCGCGGCGATATCCCCGTGGGCATCGACGCGGGCGCCGTGGTTCAGCAGCACCGCCTGCAGCTCGGCAGCCGCCCGGCTACGCGGCGTTGGCAACGGCGCGACCGCCCAGCTTGCCACCTGGCTTAGCAGCGGCTCGACAACCCCCGGCAAATCCTTGTCAGCCAACAAACCGAACACCGCCAAGCGCTCGCCGGCCGCAGGTCGGCTGGCCAAACGCTGCGCCAGATACTCGGCGGCATGGGGATTATGCCCAACATCCAGCAGCAGCGTGAGTGCCTTGCCCTGCCAATTTACCGCTCGTCGATCCAGGCGCCCGGTTACCCGGGTGCGCTGCAACGCAGTGACCAACTGGTCAGCCTGCCACGGCAGGTCGAGCAAGGCGTAGGCCTGCAAGGCCAGGGCGGCGTTTTCCATCGGCAGGTCGAGCAATGGCAGGTCATGCAGACGCAGGTGTTCTCCGGCGGCGTTGATCCCACGCCAGTGCCAGCTGTGCTCGCCAAATGCCAGGTCGTAATCCGGGCCGCGCAGTAGCAATGGGCATGGCAATGCCCGGGCCTTGTCGCGCAGCGGTGCCGGGGGATTGAGGTCGCCGCAGATGGCCGGCACGCCGGCGCGGAAAATCCCGGCCTTTTCAAAGGCCACCGACTCGCGGGTATCGCCCAGGTAGTCGGCATGGTCCAGGCCAATGCTGGTCACCAGCGCCAGGTCCGGGTCGATCAGGTTCACCGTATCCAGGCGCCCGCCCAGGCCCACTTCCAGCACGGCAGCATCCAGGCCGCTGCGCTCGAACAACCAGAACGCCGCCAGGGTGCCGACTTCGAAATAGGTCAGGGAGGTGTCGCCGCGCGCCGCTTCAACGGCGGCAAAGGCTTCGCACAACTCGGCGTCGGTGGCTTCTACCCCGGCCACCTGTACACGCTCGTTGTAGCGCAGCAGATGGGGCGAGCTGTAAACGCCGACTTTCAGGCCCTGCTCAGCCAGCAGGGAAGCGAGAAAAGCGCACGTCGAGCCCTTGCCATTGGTGCCGGTCACGGTGATGACCTTGGCGGCCGGGCGGCCCAGGCCGAGGCGGCTGGCCACCTCGCGGGTGCGATCCAGGCCCATGTCGATGGCCACTGGATGCAGTTGCTCCAGGTAGCTAAGCCACTCGGCGAGGGTGCGCTCGGTCATGCGCTGACAGGCGTCGGCAAGGCAACCGGGGAAGGCAGATTCTGCATTTGCGCCAGCAGACGGGCCAGGCGCGGGCGCAGTTCCTCTCGGGAAATGATCATATCGATGGCGCCGTGGGCCAGCAGGAACTCACTGCGCTGGAAGCCTTCCGGCAGTTTTTCGCGCACGGTCTGCTCGATCACGCGCGGGCCGGCAAAGCCGATCAGCGCCTTGGGTTCGGCAACGATCACATCACCGAGCATCGCCAGGCTGGCGGATACGCCGCCGTACACCGGATCGGTCAGCACGGAAATAAACGGCACGCCCTCTTCGCGCAGACGGGCCAGCACGGCGGAGGTCTTGGCCATCTGCATCAGCGAGATCAGCGCCTCCTGCATACGGGCACCGCCAGAAGCGGCGAAACACACCAGCGGGCAGCGCTCTTTCAGCGCAACGTTGGCGGCCTGCACAAAGCGCTCGCCGACGATGGCGCCCATGGAGCCGCCCATAAAGGCGAACTCGAAGGCACACGCGACGATAGGCATTTCTTGCAGGGTGCCACGCATGGCGATCAGCGCGTCTTTTTCGCCGGTCTGCTTTTGCGCAGCGCTCAGGCGGTCTTTGTATTTTTTGCCGTCGCGGAATTTCAGACGGTCTACCGGCTCCAGGTCGGCGCCGATTTCGCTACGGCCGGCGCTGTCCAGGAAGATATCCAGGCGGGCGCGGGCGTCGATACGCATGTGGTGGTTGCACTTGGGGCAAACATCCAGGGTCTTTTCCAGCTCAGGGCGATACAGCACGGCTTCACAGGACGGGCACTTGTGCCACAAGCCCTCGGGGACAGAGCTCTTTTTCACCTCGGAACGCATGATCGAAGGGATCAGCTTATCTACCAGCCAGTTACTCATGCACTCATTCTCCAAAGCTGTTGGCTTGTACAGGCCCTGTTAACAGACACCTGTCGCAAAGCAAAAATTCAGGTTTGCCGGCGAGACTCATACGCCTTGCGCCGCAACAGGCTTATGGACGGCACCTGACAGCGTGCCGTCACATACCCTTACGCGCGCCTCAGACGCGCTTCACCTGCGCAATAAACGCTCGTACCTTTTCCGCACTCTTGATGCCCTTGCTCTGCTCTACCCCGCCACTGACATCCACGGCATAGGGCTGTACCTGCTCGATGGCCGCAGCCACCGTCTGCGCGGTCAAACCACCAGCCAGGATAATTGGCTTGGCCGGCTGGCTCGGCACCAGGCTCCAGTCAAACGCCTCGCCGGTACCGCCCGGTACGCCAGCGACAAAGGTATCGAGCAAAATCCCGGAAGCCTCTGGATACTCGGCAATCATCGCCGCCACATCATCACCAGCCCGCACCCGCAGTGCCTTGATAAAGGGCCGGCCGTAACCGCCACAGTCGTCCGCCGTCTCGTCGCCATGGAACTGCAGCAGATCCAGCGGCACTTGCTGCAGCAAGGCCGTCAACTCGGCACGCGGCATATTTACAAACAGCCCCAC
>JBCECW010000467.1:0-3922 GCA_039207785.1 Pseudomonas sp.
GAAGAGGACCGGCCCCTGAGGCTATTTCTCCCGCGCCTTGACCGCGATCCGCCGCTGCTCGGGGTTCTGGGTCATCTGCCGAATCCAGCTCATGCTCGCCTGGCGCTCCTGCCAGGCCAGCACTACCGACAGCGCCCGCGCCTGCAACGGCCCGCTGCGTTCGGCAAACTCGCGCAACACCGGCAACGCCTCGGCATCGCCCATCTGCGCCGTGGCCCAGTTGGCCCAGAAACGGGTGGCCTCATCGCTATGCAGGCGATGCACGCGAATCGGCTGCAATAGATCGCGGCGGTGCGTGCAGCGCGCGCCAGCACGCTGGCATCGTCATGGGCCAGCGCCGCCAGCAATGCCGGGCCGGGGTCATGCCGATGCATACCGCAGGCGGCCAGGCCGAGGCGGCGGAACAGCGGTTCGGTGGAGGCCAGCAAGCGGTCGATCCACGGCTGCACCACAGGCCAGTCCAGCCAACCCAGGGCCGCAGCAAAGTAGCGCTCGCCCTCCAGGCTGCTGCGCAGCGAGTCGCCAATAGCCGACAACGCCGCGCTATTGCCCATCTGGAAGGCCAGCACGGTGGCGGCAAACACTTCGCCGCTGGCCGTCGGCCGCAGTTCTTCCAACAGCAGGTTAAGGCCCTTGAGCCCGGCCACCTGCAGCCCGTCCAGATGCGCTTCGATACGCTCTTCCAGGTTGCGCAATTGCAGCAGGTCGTAATGCGGCGCGGTCACCGCGTAGCCGCGCAGGATCGCGAGAAAGCTGGCCTCTTCGGCATGCTGGTCGAGGACGACGGCAACGGAATTCACAAAATCGGACTCGGCAAGGTAACGGCTGAAAAAGCCGGAAAAATACGCTTAGGCACGTTGCACCTGTTGATAACTGAGCAGGACCACCGCCCGCTCACCGGCGTCATTGCCCAGGTGGCAAAACACATTGGGGCCCTCGCCATAGCCTTTGCGCGCGGCCGCCAGCGCCACGGCCAGCATGGCCGGGCCGATGGCGGCCCCGCATTCGCCAATGCAATCGGCCGGGTGCCAGAGCGGGAAGTACTCCTTGCGCACCCGCAGGTTGCGGCTCAGGGCCAGCGAGGCTTCCTTGAAATAATATTGCTCGCCCGACAGGTCGGTCAGCCGATAGTCCATGCTTTCCAGCCCGCAGCCGGCCTCTTGCAACGCAGCGCGCACGGCCTGGGTGATGCCATCGCCGCGCAGGGGCAAATCCTCGGCATTGTTGATGGCGGCTTTCTCCATGCCAAAGCCCAGGCCGACACAGGTGAGCTGCCACGTCTCGCTGGCCAGCGCCCGCCCGACCAGCACCGCCGCCGCCCCTTCGCCGGGAATAAAGCCATTGGAGTTCTGGCTGGTCAGCAGCCGTTGCTGCTGTTCATAAGCCAATAAGGTCGGCGCACCGAGAAACGAATCCACCCCGGCCACCAGCACATGGCCATGGCTGCTTTCCAGCATCTTGCGCGCGTTCAGCAAGGCCACGGCGCCACTCACCCGGCCACGGGCAATCACGCTGGAAGCCGGGTGAAAGCGCCGGCCCAGTTCGGCTTCGATATCGGCGATCAGTTGCGTATCCAGGTCGGGCAAACGCCCCGGCCGGCCCTGCTCCGCCACGCCCAGCAGCAAGGGAATCTGCTCGCTCGGCACCCCCGCCAGGTCATTGAGTGCCTCGGCAATGGCCCGGGCCGCCATCTTCACCAGCTTGTGCCGGCCCTGCCAGGGTTGGTCCAGGGGCACGGTCGCCGCCAGCAGCCATTTGCCGCCTTTATCCATAAAGCGGCTTTCGCGGAAGTTGTCGATGGCCCCACGCATGGCCGCGCAACTGGACGGCGCATCCAGGCCGACAGCGGTCACCAGGCCCGCCCCGAGAATACTGAACGCCCCCATCAGCTGGCGTCCTCCACGGGCTTGTCGGCGCGGCGCACATCCGCCAGCGACGGGTAATAGTCCTTGCCCAGCTCACGTGCCCGCCACCAGCCTCGGGGTTTGCTGCCCACCAGCACTTCGGCGATATCGAACATGCCGCGCTTGAGCGGACGGCTGATACGCCAGGTGACTTCCACCAGGCCGGCGTCGGTATCAATCAGCAAGGTGTCGATCACCGCCTCCAGAGTTTCATGGCCACCGGCAGTCAGAAAAAAGGTCACTGGCACGTGGTGGCGCGGCACCTTGAAACCCGCGCGCTCCTGGGCGGTCAGGCACAGCAGCAGCACGTCTTCGCCACCCTTGAGGTAGTCGGTCTGCTGGTCGGCGGGCGCCGCCTGGTAGTAGCGGGTATCGAAGTCGGCGGGCAGGAACGGAAAGCCATCGGCCAGCCAGGCCTCATCGTAGGTGCCGGCATAACCGATACGCGGCGGCCAGCTGCGGGCAATCGGCCCCAGGGCCATCGGCGTAAAGTCGCCATGGGGCGAGTCCACCGGCTGGTTCAGCGCTTCGGTAGTGGGCATGGGCATGCCGACGATCTGCGCCGTCGCCGCACTGCGGGGAAACCAGCCACGGCCACAGGGGTTGGCCGCATAGCCATCGCGCAGTTCGGGGTTATCCGCCACCGGGTAGCTGCCCCCAAAGGCATGGGCGTAGTCGATCGGCTGTTCGGTAAAGGCTTGTGGCACCCCGGCGCCGGCCCCGATCAGCCCCGGCTGCCACTGCCGCGGGCCCAGCACGGTAAAGGCCTTGCTCACCCGGCCGACGCGAATACCCGCAGTCAGCTGGCTGACCGGTCGCCCGCCCGGTGCATAGGCCTTGCCCAGCACCAGCACATCGCAAAAGGGTTTGCCTGGAGAGAAATCCATCTCCCGCAACAGCGCCGACAGGCCGGGCTCGCCGCTGTACTCATCGGCCATCACCAGTGGCCGCTGCACACTGGCCAGCGGCGCTTCGCTGCCATCCAGCGGCAGGCTGAAAGTGCCCTTGGCAATCACCACCAGCGACTCACGGCCATCGGCCGCCAGGCCCTGGGTAAAGGCGACGGCAAAGGGGGTCGCGTTAAGCAGTTCCATGGTTACGGCTTCTTCAGTTGATCTGCACCGAACCGCCTTTGATGCGGTTCACGCCGGTGGAACGGCTGGACAAATAGGCGCCACGGATAATCACCTTGCCTTCGCGGGTCAGGGTGATGCTGGCCTTGCCACAGCGCAGCACGATTTCTTTCTCGGCAGAAAACTCCAGGCGTTCGCCATCCAGGCTGGCCACCATCACCTCGGCCGGCGCGGCGGCCGGCGCCGGGGTTGGCGGCAGGCGCTGGATACGGCCGATCACCAGTGGCTGGCTGGGGTCACCGGCGACAAACATCAGCGCCACCTGGGTGCCGATATCCTCGCGGCTCAACTGCGTGGTGGTGGTCGCGGCGATGCCGGTTTCCAGCGGGCAACCGGGAAATGCCACCACCGGGCGGCTGGCCTCCGGCACATCCAGGAGAATGCCGATCACCACCCCATCGAGCTGGGTGCGGGTGGCGGGGGTGAAATGCTCGACGCTCATAATCGCTGCTCCAATAGAAATCGCTTGGCCATCAGTTCTGCAGAATCTTCTGCCCTTTGACCACCACGTTTTTGCTGGCCTTGATATTGATGGCGCCCGAACCGTCGATGGTGATGTTCTTGCCGCGAATGGTGATGGTGCCGTCTTTTTTCATGCTGATGCTGGCCGCGCCGGTGGTCAGGGTAATGGAGTCACCGGCCGTGAGCTCGTAGTGCTTGCCCACGGTGGAGCTGTCGTCCTTGCCGATGCTGGTATCGCGGCTGTCGCCCACCGAGCGGGTTTCGTTCTTGCCGATAGTGGTGGTCTGGTTGCTGCCGATGGTGATCTCTTCGTTGCTCCCCACCTCTTCGGTGCGGTTGCTGCCGATGGTGATGCTCTCGTTGCTGCCCACCGTCTCGGTGCGGTTGGAACCAATGCTGATGGTTTCGTTACTGCCCACGTTC
>JBCECW010000468.1:0-3889 GCA_039207785.1 Pseudomonas sp.
CTGCCTGGGTATGCAGGTGGCCGTCATCGAGTTCGCCCGTAACGTACTGGGCTGGACCGACGCCAACTCCACCGAGTTCGACAAGGTCAGTGGCCACCCGGTAGTCGGCCTGATCACCGAGTGGGCAGACGCTGCCGGCGCGGTGGAAATCCGTACCGAAGCCTCGGACCTCGGCGGCACCATGCGCCTCGGCGCGCAAGACTGCCATCTGGAAGCGGGCTCGAAAGTATTCGACTGCTACGCCAAGGAAACCATCGTCGAGCGTCACCGTCACCGTTACGAAGTGAACAACAACCTGCTGCCGCAGTTGCAGGAAGCCGGCCTGAAAATCACTGGCCGCTCCGCCGATGGCGCCCTGGTAGAAGTGGTGGAAGCACCGGAGCATCCATGGTTCGTGGCCTGCCAGTTCCACCCCGAGTTCACTTCCACCCCGCGCGATGGTCACCCATTGTTCAGTGGTTTCGTTAACGCCGCACTGGCGCAGAAAGCGAGAAAGGCATGACCCAGAAAGTCATCAAGGTTGGCAATATCGAGATCGCCAACGACAAACCCTTCGTGCTGTTCGGCGGCATCAACGTTCTGGAATCGCGCGACCTGGCGATGAAGACCTGCGAAGAATACGTGCGCGTTACCGACAAGCTCGGTATCCCCTACGTATTCAAGGCCAGCTTCGACAAGGCCAACCGCTCCTCCGTGACCTCTTTCCGTGGCCCAGGCCTGGAAGAGGGCATGAAGATTTTCGAAGAAGTGAAGAAAACCTTCGGCGTACCGGTGATCACCGACGTGCACGAGCCCGAGCAGGCCGCTCCGGTTGCTGCCGTATGCGACATCATCCAGTTGCCGGCGTTTCTGTCGCGCCAGACCGACCTGGTAGTGGCCATGGCCAAGACCGGCGCCGTGATCAATATCAAGAAAGCCCAGTTCCTCGCCCCCCAGGAAATGAAACATATCCTGGCCAAGTGCGTGGAAGCCGGTAACGACCAGCTGATCCTCTGCGAGCGTGGTTCGAGCTTCGGCTACAACAACCTGGTGGTGGACATGCTCGGCTTCGGCATCATGAAGTCGTTCGAATACCCCGTGTTCTTCGACGTGACCCATGCCCTGCAAATGCCGGGCGGCCGTTCCGATTCCGCAGGCGGCCGTCGTGCCCAGGTTACCGACCTGGCCAAGGCCGGCATGAGCCAGGGCCTGGCTGGCTTGTTTCTTGAGGCCCACCCGGACCCGGACAACGCCAAATGCGATGGCCCGTGCGCCCTGCGTCTGGACAAGCTGGAGCCATTTTTGGCTCAGCTCAACGCCCTGGACGAGTTGGTCAAGAGCTTCCCGCCGATTGAGACTGCCTAAGCACGGCAACTTTCGGTAAAGTGCCGCTCGGGCGAGCTCTGACCCGTGAGTCGGAGAGTCGTCGAGCGGGCTTGTTTGCTTCAAGCAGCCTGCATCAACCTCTCTGCAGCGCCGTTTTCGTCTTATTTTGGAGTGTTATCAGCAATGGCAAAGATCGTCGACATCAAAGGTCGTGAAGTTCTCGACTCCCGCGGCAACCCGACCGTCGAAGCAGACGTGATCCTCGACAACGGTATCGTTGGCAGCGCCTGCGCGCCGTCGGGTGCCTCCACCGGTTCGCGCGAAGCGCTGGAACTGCGTGATGGCGACAAGAGCCGTTACCTGGGCAAAGGCGTACTCAAAGCCGTCGCCAACATCAATGGCCCGATCCGCTCCCTGCTGGTGGGCAAAGACGCCGTAGACCAGAAAGCCCTCGACCTGGCGATGATCGCCCTCGACGGTACCGACAACAAAGGCAACCTGGGCGCCAACGCCATCCTCGCTGTGTCCCTGGCTGCGGCCAAGGCTGCTGCCCAGGACCAGGATCTGCCGCTGTACGCCCACATCGCCAACCTCAACGGCACCCCGGGTGTGTACTCCATGCCGGTGCCGATGATGAACATCATCAACGGCGGCGAGCACGCCGATAACAACGTCGATATCCAAGAGTTCATGGTGCAGCCAGTAGGTGCCAAGACCTTCGCCGACGGCCTGCGCATGGGCACCGAGATTTTCCACCACCTCAAGGCCGTGCTTAAAGCCCGTGGCCTGAGCACCTCGGTCGGTGACGAAGGTGGTTTCGCGCCGAACCTGGCCTCCAACGAAGATGCCCTGGCCGCCATCGCCGAAGCTGTTGCCAACGCTGGTTACAAGCTGGGCACCGACGTGACCCTGGCCCTGGACTGCGCTTCCAGCGAGTTCTTCGAAGGCGGCAAATACGACCTGGCCGGCGAAGGCAAAGTGTTCGACGCCAGCGGTTTTGCCGACTACCTGGCTGGCCTGACCCAGCGTTACCCGATCATCTCCATCGAAGACGGCATGGACGAGTCGGACTGGGACGGCTGGAAAGTGCTGACCGACAAGATCGGCGCCAAGGTACAGCTGGTGGGCGACGACCTGTTCGTGACCACCACCAAGATCCTCAAGGAAGGCATCGACAAGTCGATCGCCAACTCGATCCTGATCAAGATCAACCAGATCGGCACCCTGACCGAAACCCTGGAAGCCATCCAGATGGCCAAGGCTGCTGGTTACACCGCGGTGATCTCGCACCGTTCGGGCGAAACCGAAGACAGCACCATCGCCGACCTGGCCGTGGGTACTGCTGCTGGCCAGATCAAGACCGGTTCGCTGTGCCGCTCCGACCGCGTATCCAAGTACAACCAACTGCTGCGTATCGAAGAGCAGCTGGGTGCCAAGGCACCGTACCGTGGTCGTGCCGAGTTCCGCGGCTAAGCCCGGAATGGTAAAAGGGGGCAGCGCGAGCTGCCCTTTTCATTGAGATCGTAAATTTGCGTAGCCCCTACTGGTTATTCGTCGTTCTGATCCTGGTGCTGGCCGGCCTGCAGTACCGCCTTTGGGTGGGCGAAGGCAGCTTTGCGCAGGTGACGGATTTGCAGCGGCAAATTGCCGAGCAAAAGGGCGAAAACGAAAACCTGCTGGAACGTAACCGTATCCTTGAAGCGGAAGTGATGGAGCTGAAAAAGGGTATGGAAACCGTCGAAGAGCGTGCCCGTCATGAGCTGGGCATGGTCAAGGACGGCGAAACCCTTTATCAGTTGAACGAATGACTTCCCCTGTCTTGCCTGCCTTCTGGGCGCTGATCCCAGCCGCAGGTGTCGGCGCGCGCATGCTCGCCGACCGGCCCAAGCAGTACCTGCAACTGGCCGGTAAAACCATTCTCGAACATACCCTCGACTGTTTTCTCGACCATCCGCAACTACGCGGCCTGGTGGTCAGCCTGTCGGTGGACGATGCCTATTGGCCGACCCTGGCCTGTGCCAGCAACGAACGCATTCAGCGCGCCGATGGTGGCGCCGAGCGGGCAGACTCCGTGCTTAACGGCCTGATCCGGTTGGCCGAACTGGGCGCCGGTGATAACGACTGGGTGCTGGTGCATGACGCCGCGCGGCCCAACCTGGCGCGCTACGACCTGGACCTGCTGCTGGCCGAACTGGCCAATGACCCCGTCGGTGGTTTGCTGGCCGTGCCGGCGCGCGACACCTTGAAGCGCGCCGGCGCGGATGGCCGGGTACAGGAAACCGTCGACCGCTCGGTAATCTGGCAAGCCTATACGCCGCAGATGTTTCGCCTGGGCACTCTGCACCGGGTGTTGGCGGATGCCTTGGTGTCCGGGGTGCAGATCACCGACGAAGCCTCGGCGGTGGAATGGGCCGGGCAGGCGCCACGTCTGATCGAAGGCCGCGCCGACAACCTGAAAGTCACCCGCCCCGAAGACCTCGAGTGGTTGCGCCAGCGTTGGGCGCATAAAAGCTAAGAACCCCAAACGCTACGGCGCTGATACCGCTTGGTGCGCGGAGCGCACCCTACGGTTTCGGTGTAAACG
>JBCECW010000469.1:0-3885 GCA_039207785.1 Pseudomonas sp.
GGTTGGAGAAGCGGCTGCCGAGCTCCGAGAGTTTCATCTGGATGGCGCCGTAACGCTGCTGCTCGGCGGCTGGCAGGTCGATGCCAGAAAGGCGGAAATCGCGCAGGGCGTTTTCCAGGATGGTGGTTTGCGCCACATCGAAGCTGGCGGCGGCCGGGCTATTGGCCAGGGTTTCATAAGCCTGGAAGAGGGCGCGGTTCTGGCCCAGCTCGGTCCAGTATTCGGACAGCTTGGGCAGGCAGGCCTCGTAGGCTTGGCGCAGTTCGGCGTTGTTGCATACCGCATTCAGGTGGCTGACCGGGCTCCAGGCGCGGCCCAGGCGTTCGCCTTGTTCGTCCAGCGCCAGCACCAGGCCATCCCAGGTTGGCGTCTCTGGCTGTTCGGCCAGCAGCTTGGCCAACGCCTCGCGGCCTTCGCGCAGCAGGGTGTCGACGGCAGGCTCGACGTGTTCGGGGCGGATGGCGGAGTAGGGTGGGAGGTCGAAGGCTTGCAGGAGGGGATTGGTTTCGCTCACGACGGTCACCTGTCTGGCTGGAAAATTTTGGCTGTGGCTAATTGGATGCGCTTCAGCTGATATGGCGCCATCTTAATTACAATCAACCCTTAACGCAGCTTTAGAGGTTTCTATCGTGGCAATTCGTACCTACCAGGGCACCACGCCAGCGCTGGGTGAAAAAGTGTTTGTCGATGCGTCAGCCGTGGTGATCGGTGATGTGGTGCTGGGCGATGACAGCTCGGTGTGGCCGCTGACGGTGATCCGCGGTGATATGCACCGTATCCGCATTGGCGCGCGCACCAGCGTGCAGGATGGCAGCGTGCTGCATATCACCCATGCCGGGCCGTTCAACCCGGATGGCTTTCCGCTGTTGATTGGCGATGACGTGACCATTGGCCACAAGGTGATGTTGCACGGCTGCACCGTGGGTAATCGCATCCTGATCGGCATGGGCTCGACGGTGATGGACGGCGCGGTGATCGAGGATGAGGTGATTATTGGCGCCGGTAGCCTGGTGCCGCCGGGGCGGGTGTTGGAAAGCGGATTCTTGTATGTGGGCAGCCCGGCCAAACAGGCACGCCCGCTGACCGAGAAGGAGCGGGCGTTTTTTACCTATAGCGCGGCGAATTATGTGCGGTTGAAGGATCAGCATTTGGCCGAAGGGTATGACGAGCTGGGTTGAGATCGCTGGCCCTCACCCCCAGCCCCTCTCCCGCGAGCGGGAGAGGGGAGCCCACCACCGATCAGTCCCCTCGCCCCTCCGGGGAGAGGGTTAGGGTGAGGGGCGGTTTTCAGACAAACATCCCACCCGACGCCTCAACCCGCTGAGCGTTAATCCAGCCAGCCCCCTCGCTAAACAACAGCGCAATGGCGGCGCCAATATCATCCGGCAGACCCACTCGGCCCAGGGCAGTATTGCTGGCAACCATGGCATTCAGCCCGGCGTTATCGCGCACAGCACCGCCGCCAAAGTCAGTCTCGATCGCGCCCGGCGCCAGGGTATTCACGCTGATGCCACGCGCCCCCAGCTCTTTGGCCTGATAGCGGGTCAGCACTTCAATCCCGCCTTTCATCATGGCGTAGGCCGCATAGCCCGGCAGGGAGAAGCGTGCCAGGCCTGAGGACACATTCAGAATCCGCCCGCCATCGGCCAGCAGCGGCAGCAAACGCTGGGCGAGGAAGAATGGGCCTTTGAGGTGCACCTTCATCAGGTCATCGAATTGCGCTTCGCTGGTTTCGGCAAAGCTGGCGTGAATGCCCATGCCGGCGTTGTTCAGCAGAAAGTCGAAGCAGGTGCGCTCAAAGTGGCTGGCCAGGGCCTTGCCGACGGTGTCGGCGAAAGCAGCAAAGCTGGCGCTGTCGCCAACGTCCAGTTGCAGCATCACGGCGCGGCCGCCGGCTTCTTCGATCTGCGCCACCAGCGCCTGCGCTTCGTCGCGACGGCTGTGGTAGGTGCCGATAATGTCGACGCCCTGGGCGGCCAGGTGCAGCGCTGCGTTTTTGCCCAGGCCGCGGCTGGCGCCGGTGATCAGTGCGATTTTACGAGTCATGGTGTGTCTCCAGGGGGGCTAGCGGTGAAGTCGAAGCCACTGTAGGCTCGCGGCATAGGCCAATAAAGCCGACGAATCTGCATAAACCATGCGGTTTAGCCGAACAATGGGGCGTCCATGAACAAGCTCGATCTGTACAAGACCTTTGCCCGCGTAACGGAATTGGCGAGCTTTACCCAGGCCAGCGAAAGCCTGGGTTTGCCGCGCTCGACGGTGTCCGAGCATGTGCGCCTGCTGGAAGACTTGCTGGGCGCGCGCCTGCTGCAGCGCACCACGCGCAAGGTGCAGGCCACCCAGGACGGGCTGGTGCTGTATGAACGCTGCAAGGACATGCTCGACCAGGTGGACGAACTGGAGAGCCTGTTTCGGCAAGACCAGAGCGTGCTGCGCGGGCGTCTGCGGATCGACCTGCCGACCGTTACCGCCCGTGAATATGTGCTGCCGCATTTGCCGGAGTTCAGCGACCGCTACCCGCATATCGAGCTGGAAATCAGTGCCACCGACCGACGTGTCGACCTGGTGCGCGAGGGTTTCGATTGCGTGCTGCGTGTAGGCGAATTGCCAGACGCCACCCTGGTGGCCCGCCCCCTCGGCGCCCTGCGCCAAGCCAACTACGCCAGCCCCGCCTACCTGCAGCGCTTTGGCGTGCCGCGCACCCTGGCGGACCTGGCCAACCACCGGCTGGTGCATTACGTCTCCAACTTTGGCACCCGCTCGGTGGGGTTCGAATACCAGCTGGATGGCAAGCGCCAGTGCCTGCCGATGGCGGGCACCGTAACGGTGAACAACACCGACTGCTATAACGCCGCCTGCCTGGCGGGCTTTGGCATTATCCAGGCGCCGGTGTCCGGCAAGCGCGACAGCCTGGCGCGCGGCGAACTGGTGGAAGTGCTGCCCGAGTGGGTGGCGGCGCCCATGAACGTCACGCTGCTCTACGCCCACCGGCGCAACCTGCCGCAGCGGGTGAAGGTGTTTATGGACTGGTTGGGTAAAACCCTGGAGCCCCAGCTGGCGCTGTAACCGCTATCATGGCGCCCCCTGCACTTCGGGCGCTTTTCTCCATGCACCAGCAAACCATTCTGTTCGACCTCGACGGCACCCTCACCGATCCGCGTGAAGGCATTACCCGTTCCATCCAGTTCGCCCTGGCCCAGTTGGGCATCGACGAGCCGGACCTGAGCAAGCTCGAACACTTTATCGGCCCGCCGCTGCTGCAAGCCTTTATGCAGTCCTACGGGTTCGACGAGGCCAAGGCCTGGCAGGCGGTGAATTTCTACCGTGAGCGTTTCAAGGTCACCGGGCTTTACGAGAACCTGGTGTTCGACGGCGTCAGCGAGCTGCTTGCCAGCCTGAACGCCCAGGGCCGAACCCTGTATATCGCCACCTCGAAACCCCATGTGTTTGCCCGCGAAATCGCTCGCCATTTTGACTTCGCCAAGCACTTCAAAGTGATCTACGGCAGCGAACTGGACGGCACCCGCACCAACAAGGTCGAGCTGATTGCCCACTTGCTGGAGCAGGAGCAACTGGACCCGGCGCAGACCCTGATGATTGGCGACCGCAAACACGATCTGATCGGCGCCCATAGCAATGGGCTGGAGTCGGTGGCCGTGGGCTATGGCTTTGGCAGCGAGGAAGAAATCCTGGCGCAGAAACCGACCTATCACTTCCGCACCCTGGCCGAACTGCAGACCCAACTCGACGCCTTCGTCGACGAGTACAACCACCGCCGCCCGCACTGCTCACTACCCCACAAAGCCACCCCCGCCACCGCCTACACCGCCCGCCACAAAGCTCGCCCCCGGGCAACGCCTCGACAACCACCAACGGGTGCGCACC
>JBCECW010000470.1:0-3002 GCA_039207785.1 Pseudomonas sp.
GGGCAGCGAGTTGTGGTATTGGAAGAACAGTAAATGAGCTCCCCTCTCCCGCTTGCGGGAGAGGGGCTGGGGGAGAGGGCAGCGCCAGACACCAAACCAAAACCCTCTCCCTAACCCTCTCCCGCAAGCGGGCAGAGGGGACTGACCGAGTCTGTTCCCTACCCCCATATTCCCCACCGTGGACGCCCTCGGTGCAGCCCTTACTACCGCGGGACGTCCCGCCTTCCCTTTCGAGGGTTATGCCATGTTCGACAAACTGCTGATCGCCAACCGTGGCGCCATTGCCTGCCGCATCCTGCGCACCCTGCGTGCGCTAAACGTGCAAGGCGTGGCCGTGTATTCCGAAGCCGACGCCGCCAGCCTGCATATCCAGCAAGCCGACGAGGCCTTCAGCCTGGGTGAAGGCGCCGCCGCCGGCACCTACCTGAAAGTGGACAAGATCCTCGCCATCGCCAATCAAACCGGCGCCCAGGCCATTCACCCCGGCTACGGTTTTCTCTCGGAAAACGCCGCGTTTGCCGAAGCCTGCGAAGCCGCCGGTATTGCCTTTGTCGGCCCCACCCCGGAGCAACTGCGGGTGTTTGGCCTCAAGCACACCGCCCGCGCCCTGGCCAAGCAGCATGGCGTGGCGATGCTCGAAGGCACCGAGCTGCTGGAAAACCTCGACGCCGCCCTGCTGGCCGGCGAGCAGGTGGGCTACCCGGTGATGCTGAAAAGCACCGCCGGTGGCGGCGGTATCGGCATGCGCGTTTGCCGCTCGGCTGCCGAGCTCAGCGAAGCCTTTGATGCGGTCAAACGCCTGGGCCAGAACAACTTCAGCGACGCTGGCGTGTTTATCGAAAAATATATCCAGCGCGCCCGTCACCTCGAAGTGCAGGTATTTGGCGATGGCCGCGGCGAGGTGATTGCCCTGGGCGTGCGCGACTGCTCGGTGCAGCGCCGCAACCAGAAAGTGCTGGAAGAAACCCCGGCCACCAACCTGCCCGCCGGTATGGCCGAGGAGCTTTGCGCTGCCGCCATCAAGCTGGCCAAAGCGGTGAACTACCGCAGCGCCGGCACCGTGGAATTTGTCTACGACAGCTCTGCCTGCCAGTTCTATTTCCTTGAGGTAAACACTCGCCTGCAGGTGGAGCACGGCGTCACCGAACAAGTGTGGGGCGTCGACCTGGTGAGCTGGATGATCCAGCTGGCTGCCGGCGACCTGCCGCCATTGGCCGACCTGGTCAAAGATCTGAGCCCCACCGGCCATGCCATCCAGGCGCGCCTGTATGCCGAAGACCCGGGCCGCGATTTCCAGCCAAGCCCTGGCTTGCTCACCGCCGTGCAATTTCCGCCCGCCGATGGCAAGACCCTGCGCATCGACACCTGGGTGGAAGCCGGCTGCGAGATTCCGCCCTACTTCGACCCCATGATCGCCAAGCTGATTGCCTGGGCACCCACCCGCGAAGAAGCCAGCCACGGCCTCTACAGCGCCTTGGGCGATAGCCTGCTGTACGGCGTGGAAAGCAACCGCGACTACCTGCGGCAGATTATCCAGGACGCCCCATTTGCCAGCGGCAACCCCTGGACTCGCTGCCTGGAACAGTTGGTGTACCAGGCCGACACCGTCGAAGTGCTTGGCGCCGGCACCCAGACCACCGTGCAGGACTACCCCGGCCGCCTCGGCTACTGGGCCGTCGGTGTGCCGCCCTCTGGCCCGATGGACAGCCGCGCACTGCGTCTGGGCAATGGCTTGCTGGGCAATGAAGAAGGTGCAGCCGCGCTGGAAATCACCATGAGCGGCCCGACCCTGCGCTTTAACACCGCCGCCGTGGTGGCCGTGACCGGCGCGGATATTCCCCTGAGCCTGGACGGCGAACCGCAGGCGATGAATACCGCGTTGCTGATCAACGCCGGCAGCACCCTGAGCCTGGGCACCATCGCCGGTGCCGGCGCGCGCAGCTACCTGTGCCTGCGCGGCGGCTTGCAGGTGCCGGATTACCTGGGCAGCAAAAGCACCTTTACCCTCGGCCAGTTTGGCGGCCACGGCGGCCGTGCGCTGCGGGCCGGGGATGTGCTGCATATTCCCGCGCTGACCGATAACAGCCATGGCGCCAGCCTGGATGCCGCGCTGTGCCCGCCGTTGCCGGCCGTGCGCACCATCCGCGTGATCTACGGTCCCCATGGCGCGCCGGAATACTTCACCCCCGAATACATCGACACCTTCTTTGCCACTCACTGGGAAGTGCACTTCAACTCCAGCCGCACCGGCGTGCGTTTGATCGGGCCGAAGCCGCAATGGGTGCGCGAGAGTGGCGGCGAGGCGGGGCTGCACCCGTCCAATATCCACGACAACCCGTATGCCATTGGCGCCGTGGACTTTACCGGGGATATGCCGGTAATCCTTGGGCCGGATGGGCCGAGCCTGGGTGGGTTTGTTTGCCCGGTGACGATTATCGAGGCGGATCTTTGGCAGCTGGGGCAGTTGAAGGCTGGGGATAAGGTGCAGTTCAGTGCAGTGGATATCGCCACCGCTCGTTCGCTTATCAACAGCCCCTCTCCCCAGCCCTCTCCCGCAAGCGGGAGAGGGGGCCAACCTGTGTTGGTTTCGCCAATCGTGCTGGACCTCGGCAGCGACGACACCCGCCTGGTCGCCCGCCTCTCCGGCGACACTCACCTGCTGGTAGAAATCGGCGCCCCGGAGCTGGACCTGGTACTGCGCTTCCGTGGCCATGCACTGATGCAGGCGCTGGAGGCGAAAAACCTCAACGGTGTCATCGACCTCACCCCGGGCATCCGTTCGCTGCAAGTGCACTACCAGCCCGAAACCCTGAGCCTCGCCGACTTGCTGGGCATTATCGCCGGCGAGTGGGATGCCGTTTGCGCCGCGCAAAACCTTGAGGTGCCGTCGCGTATCGTGCACCTGCCGCTGTCCTGGGATGACCCGGCCTGCCAGCTGGCCATCGAAAAATATATGACCACCGTGCGCAAAGACGCGCCCTGGTGCCCGAGCAACCTGGAAT
>JBCECW010000470.1:3012-3881 GCA_039207785.1 Pseudomonas sp.
CCGCCGCATCAACGACCTGCCCAACCTCGACGAGGTGTACCGCACCGTGTTCGACGCCAGTTATCTGGTGATGGGTCTGGGCGACGTCTACCTCGGTGCGCCGGTGGCCACGCCGCTGGACCCACGCCACCGTCTGGTGACCACCAAATACAACCCGGCCCGCACCTGGACCGCCGAAAACTCGGTGGGCATTGGCGGCGCCTATATGTGCGTGTACGGCATGGAAGGCCCCGGCGGTTACCAGTTCGTGGGCCGTACCTTGCAGATGTGGAACCGCTACCGCGAAGTGGCCGCGTTCGATGGCAAACCCTGGCTGCTGCGCTTTTTCGACCAGATCCGTTTTTACCCGGTGTCGGCCGAGGAACTGCTGCAGATCCGCAAGGATTTCCCCCTGGGTCGCTTCGACCTGAAGATCGAACACAGCGTGCTGAACCTGGCCGATTACCAGGATTTCCTGGCCCAGGAAGCCGAGACCATCGGCGCCTTCCGCCGCCAGCAGCAAGGCGCCTTTAACGCCGAGCGCGAACGCTGGATTGCCAGTGGCCAGGCGCATTTCGACAGCGAAGAAGCGGTGGCCGAACTGGGCGAAGACGCCCCGCTGGCCGCCGGCCAACACAGCATTGACAGCCATATCGCCGGCAACCTCTGGCAGGTGCAGGTGGAAGCTGGGTACAGCGTAAAGGCCGGCGATGTGCTGGTGATTCTAGAGTCGATGAAGATGGAAATCCCACTGCTGGCACCGCGCGATGGCGTGGTGAAAGAAGTGCGCGTGCAGCCGGGCTCGCCGGTGCGGGCGGGGCAGCGAGTTGTGGTATTGGAAGAACAGTAATTGAGCTCCCCTCTCCCGCTTGCGGGAGAGGGGCTGGGGG
>JBCECW010000471.1:0-3868 GCA_039207785.1 Pseudomonas sp.
CGTAACGATGGGTTTCGCCTACGGCTCTACCCATCCTACGGCCTGCAACCATCAATGACTGATGTGTAATCCGCACTCGCGGTTATCTTCACCCTTGGTCGGGTCGAAGTAATCGAAGTTATTCGGCAACCCATGCTTGGTCAGGTACTGATACAGGTCTTTGGAGGACCACTGCAGCAGCGGTGCCACCTTGATCAGGCCGTCGGGGTTGATGCTGATCGGCTCCATCTGTGCACGCACCGCGGTGTCGGTGGCGCGCAGGGCGGTAAACCACACTTGCGGGGCGGTTTCACGCAGGGCGCGGGCGAAGGGTTCCAGTTTCACTTCTTCGGTAAAGGCTTCGTGGCGCGGATCGTCCAGGCCGGGCACCGGGCCTTCCAGCGCTTCGCGGTGGGCGCGGCTGCGCTTGGGCAGGTAGGTGATCAGGTTGAGGTTCAGCGCGCGGGTTACTTCATCGGCGAACTTGTAGGTGGCTTCGGTGTTGTAACCGTTGTCCATCCAGATGATCGGGATGTCCGGCTTGACCTGGCTGACCATATGCAGAATCACCGCTTCGAACGGCCGAAAGTTGGTGGTGCAGATCGCGGTCTTGCCCAGGCCCAGTGCCCACTCCACCAGTTTTTCCGGGTCGTTGGCGAATTGAGCGTTGAGCGTGTCCAGATCGAGGTCCATGAAGGGCTCCAGGGTCATGTCGGCAGGGGAGGCGATGGTAACAAAAAGCGCCGCGCCCGGCAGCGCGTGGTGCTGATAGCGCTTATCGACGCCAGTGAATGACCGCCAGACGCCCCGCGTTGCGTGGCCGCAGTGGAGCCGCTAGAGTGCCGCCTTCTTATAAAGCCCGTTTAGGAGTGCGCTGTGGAAATCGCCTGTCTCGACCTGGAAGGTGTGTTGGTTCCGGAAATCTGGATTGCCTTCGCGGAAAAAACCGGTATCGAAGCGCTGAAAGCCACTACCCGGGATATTCCGGACTACGACGTGCTGATGAAACAGCGCCTGCGCATTCTCGATGAGCACGGCCTGAAGCTGGCCGATATCCAGGAAGTGATCGCCACCCTCAAGCCGCTGGAAGGTGCCGTCGAGTTCGTTGGCTGGCTGCGCGAGCGCTTCCAGGTGGTGATTCTCTCGGACACCTTCTACGAATTCTCCCAGCCGCTGATGCGCCAACTGGGCTTCCCGACCCTGCTGTGCCACAAGCTGATCACCGACGAAACCGACCGCGTGGTGAGCTACCAGCTGCGCCAGAAAGACCCCAAGCGTCAGTCGGTGCTGGCCTTCAAGAGCCTGTACTACCGCGTGATCGCCGCTGGCGACTCGTATAACGACACCACCATGCTCAGCGAAGCCCACGCCGGCATCCTGTTCCATGCCCCGGAAAACGTGATTCGCGAATTCCCGCAGTTCCCGGCGGTGCATACCTACGAAGACCTGAAAAAGGAATTCATCAAGGCTTCGAACCGTGAGTTGAGCCTGTAAACAAAAAAGCCCGCCTCAATGGCGGGCTTTTTCACGCGTTCCTACGATTTAAAGCTGCTCCAACGTCTGTAACAACACTCGCACCTTGGTGATCGACTCGTTGTATTCGGCCCGCCAATCCGAGTCCGCCACAATCCCGCCGCCGCCCCAGCAACTGACCTGGCCATCCTTGATCAGCAGGCTGCGAATGGCGATCGAGCTGTCCATTTCCCCCCGCACGTCCACATACAGCAGCGAGCCGCAGTAGAGCGCGCGTTGGGTCGGTTCGAGCTCGTCGATAATCTGCATGGCGCGGATTTTCGGCGCGCCGGTGATGGAGCCGCCGGGAAAGCTGGTGGCCAACACGTCGAGGGCGTCGTTGCCGGCGGCCAGGGTGCCGGTCACGCTGCTGACCAGGTGATGCACGTTGGGGTAGCTCTCCAGCGCAAACAACTCCGGCACACGTACCGAACCGGTGGCGCAGCTGCGGCCCAGATCGTTGCGTAGCAGGTCGACGATCATCAGGTTTTCGGCGCGGTCCTTTTCGCTGGTCAGCAATTCGGTGGCCAGCGAGCGGTCTTGCTCCGCCGTCTGCCCGCGCGGGCGGGTGCCTTTGATCGGGCGAGTTTCCACCTGGCCGCCATGCACGCAGACAAAACGCTCGGGCGACAGGCTTAGCACAGCCTCATCCTCACCCAACGCCAGGTAGCCGGCAAAGGGCGTAGGGCAGGCTTGGCGCAGCGCTTTGTAGGCCGCCCACGGGTCGCCTTCACAGGGCGCGCGAAAGCGTTGGGCGAAGTTGACCTGGTAGCAATCGCCGGCCTGGATATAGCCCTGAATGCGTTCGAAGGCGCTGTGGTACTGGGCTTCGCTGAGGTCGGCGGTGAAGTCCTGTTGCAGGCGAAAAGCGGTTTCGGCAGCTGGCGCGGCCTGGGTAAATAGAGCAATCAGGCGCTGGCGTTCGGCCTCGGCCAAGGCCGGGTGAAACAGCAACTGGCTGCTGGCCGTCTGGTGATCGCTGATCAGCGCCCAGCCATACAAACCCAACTGCGCATCCGGCAAGTGCAGGTCATTCACGGCCTGAATCGGCAAACGCTCCAGGCGGCGGCCAAAGTCGTAACTCAGGTAACCCATCAAGCCGCCGGCAAAGGGCAGCTCGCAGCCCGTCGGCAACTCGGCCGTGCCCAGCTGGGCCAAGGCCGCGCGCAGGCGCTGGACAAAGTCGTTGGCCGATTCGTCAGCACCCGGCGCCAGCGCTGCCAATGGCCAGGCGCTCATAAGGTCATAGCGTGCACGCTGGGACAGAGGCCGACCGCCATCCAGCAGCATCGCGCCGGGTGCAGTTTTTATGTACGAAAAGTACTCGGCGGGGTCTTCCAGATACGGCAGCGGGTGCAATAAACAAGTAGGCATGGGCACGGTTGGGCGGGCGCGGGCGCCGATTGTAGAGCGCCGCCAGCATTCATCCTAGAGCGAGTGAGTGGGTTTACTCGGAGATAGCGAGCTGATTAGTATGGATAGATCCCAAGGGTACGAAATTTCTTATCAGAATAATAATTTTCAAGGGATCCAGGTCATGGATGAAGTGCGAGATCCAGCCGCCGGTAGCCTGCTGCGCTCCAAATTGCAGCCACCACAAGTTCCCGCCGACTACATGCCGCGTCCGCATGTGCAAGCCGCTCTGGCTGCCAACCCGCATGCGCGGCTGATCGTGTTGTCGGCTCCGGCCGGCTTTGGCAAGTCCACCGCCTTGGCCGCCATGGCCCAGGCCTATGCCAGCGCTGGCAACGCCGTGGCGTGGTTTTCCCTGAGCCCGGAAGACGACGACCCCTCGCGGTTTTTCCAACAATTGATCGAAGCCTTGCGTGTGGCCATTCCAGGCCTGGGCGACGACGCCTTGAGCTACCTGCAAAACACCATGCGCGTGCCGGCCGCGGCCCTGATGGAAAGCCTGCTGGCCGACCTGGCGCAACGCGAGCAACCGCTGCTGCTGGTGCTCGACGATCTGCACCTGGTGCAGGACAGCGAATTGCTCGCCAGCCTCAATCGCCTGGTCAAGCTGGCACCGGCCGGGTTTGTGCTGGCTATCGGCAGCCGTTCTACGCCAACCCTGAACCTTGCCACCTGGCGCGCCAAGGAAGTGTTGCTGGAGCTCGGCGCCTCGGAACTGCGCATGAGCAAGGACGAAACCCGCGAAGACCTCGACCGCGGCGGCCTGCACCTGGACGAAGTGGCGCTTAACGCCCTGCATGGCCACACCGAAGGCTGGGTGGTGGGCGTACACCTGGCCAGCCTGTGGCTACGGCATCAGCCGCAAGCCTCCAAGCAGATGGCCGAGATGGGCGGCGACCAGGTAGCGGTGGGCGATTACCTGCTGCGCAGCGTGTTCGAACAGCTGTCGGCGGAGATGCAGGAC
>JBCECW010000472.1:0-3862 GCA_039207785.1 Pseudomonas sp.
CAGTACACCCAGGCGCTTGGCGCCTTCGAACAGCAGGCTCAGGCTGATGATTACCCAGCACCAGCCCAGGCGCTGCCAGTGCCAGCCACGGATCAGCGTCAGCGCCGCCACGCCGAGGACCGGCAAGGCAAGCAGGCTGCTGGCCTGGCTCAGCTTGGCGTGCAACGGTTGCCAGCTTTCATCCAGGCCAAAATGCAGCACGCCCACCAGCGCGGCAGCGCCGGTCAGCAGCAACGCCGCGATCACCATCCACCAGGTGGCGCGCAGGTTTTTCTCGGCCCAGCGGGCGCTGCGCAGAATGCCGATCACACTGGCCACGCAGGCCAGCACCAGCAGGCCGTCGGAAACCGCGGTGCTGTACTGCATCAGCGCAACGCCGCGAAGGCGCGCTCGGCGGCATCGAGGGTGATTTGCAGCTCTTTGTCGCCGTGGGCAATGGAGGTGAAACCGGCCTCGAAGGCGCTGGGCGCCAGGTATACGCCGCCGTCGAGCATCAGGTGGAAGAACTTCTTGAAGCGCTCGGCATCGCTGCTCATCACGTCGTCGAAGGTGACGATGTCGTCAGCGCCACTGAAGTACAGGCCGAACATGGCGCCCGCCTGGGTCGTGACAAAGGGCACACCGGCGGCATCGGCGCGTTGCTGCAGGCCGTCGAGCATACGGGTGGTGTAGGCGCTGAGTTCGTCGTGGAAGCCCGGGCGACGAATCAGGTTCAGGGTGGTCAGACCAGCGGCCATGGCCAGCGGGTTACCCGACAGGGTGCCGGCCTGGTACACCGGACCGAGCGGGGCGATCTGCTGCATGATTTCGCGCTTGCCGCCGAAGCAGCCCACCGGCATGCCGCCGCCGATGATCTTGCCGAAGGTCGACAGGTCGGGTTTCACGCCGTAGTAAGCCTGGGCGCCGCCCAGGGCCACGCGGAAGCCGGTCATTACTTCGTCGAAAATCAGCACCACGCCGTGCTTGTCACACTGCTCGCGCAGGCCTTCGAGGAAGCCCGGCGCTGGCGGTACGCAGTTCATATTGCCGGCCACTGGCTCGACGATGATGCACGCCACGTCCTTGCCCACTTCGCTGAGCATTTTTTCCACGGCAGCGATGTCGTTGAACGGCAGGGTCAGAGTGTGTTTGGCGAATGCCGCCGGCACGCCAGCGGAGCTCGGTACGCCCTGGGTCAGCAGGCCGGAACCGGCTTTGACCAGCAGGCTGTCGGAGTGGCCGTGGTAGCAGCCTTCGAACTTGATGATGCTGTCGCGACCGGTGTAACCACGGGCCAGGCGAATGGCGCTCATGGTCGCTTCGGTGCCGGAGCTGACCATGCGCACCATCTCCATCGACGGCACGATTTCACACACCAGCGCGGCCATCTCGGTTTCCATGGCGGTTGGCGCGCCATAGGACAGGCCGTGTTCCAGCTGCTTGCGCACGGCTTCGAGGACGTCCGGGTGGCTATGGCCAAGGATCATCGGGCCCCAGGAGCCGACGTAGTCCACGTACTGCTTGTTGTCTTCGTCGGTGACATAGGCGCCCGCTGCATGTTTGAAGAACAGCGGCGTACCGCCCACGCTGCGGAAGGCGCGCACAGGCGAGTTAACGCCGCCGGGAATATGTTTTTGCGCGCTGGCAAACAGGCTTTCGGAACGGGACTGGGTCATGGGGCAGACTCCTTTAACTGAACAGGGTGAGGCGGGCAGGGCAGGCCTGCGTCCTCGGAATTCGATGCTTACGAGTGGAACAGCGCACTAAAGGCGCGGGCGCGGCGGTTGACTTCCTGGGCGCTGTCGGCGCTAAACAGGGCGTGGATTACCGCTAGCAGGCTGACCCCACCGGCCACCAGGGGCGCGGCATTTTCCAGGGTAATGCCGCCAATGGCGCAGACCGGCAACTGCACACGGGCACGGGCCTGCTGCACCAGCTCCAGGGTGGCGGCCGGGGCGCCCGGCTTGGTCAGGGAATTGAAGAAACGGCCGAAGGCCACATAGCTCGCCCCTTCACGGGCGGCCTGCTCGGCCAGCTCGAGCTGTGACAGGCAGGTGCCGCCGATGATGGCGTGGCGGCCCAGCAATGCACGGGCTGCGGATAGCGAACCATCGCCCTGGCCCAGGTGCACGCCAACGCCCAGGCGCGCGGCCAGCTCGGCGTCGTCATTGATCAACAGGCTGGCGCCGTAACGCTCACATAGGGTTTTCAGAGCTTCGGCTTCGCGCAGACGGCGGGCGTCGTCGCTGCTTTTATCGCGGTATTGCAGCAGGGTGGCGCCGCCATCGAGGGCCGCTTCCACATAGGGCAACAGCTTGCCGCCGGCCAGTAATTGGCTATCGGTGATGGCGTAGAGGCCGCGTAGCGTGCTCATCAAGCGAAATCCAGCGGCAGGCGGCGCGGCACATACTGGCCACGGCCCAGTTGCTCGGCGTCACGCAGGGTGCGCCAGGTATAGGCCAGGGCCGACTCCACGGCGCTGGCGAGGTTTTCGCCCAGGGCCAGGCGCCCGGCCAGGGTACTGGCCAGGGTGCAACCTGAACCGTGGTAGCTGCCGGGCAAGCGCTCGCAGGTAAAACTGTGCTGGCTGCCGTCGCGGCTGTACAGGCGGTTATGCACCTGGGCTTCATCGCCATGGCCGCCGGTAATCAGCAGGTGTTGGATAAAGGGCAGTAGCTTGGCTGCGCATTCATCGGCGGTGCCATTCGGCAGCTCGGCAAGAATGCGTGCCTCGGGCAGGTTGGGGGTGGCGATGGTGGCCACGGGCAGCAGGCGCTCGCGCATGGCGTAGCCCACTTCGTCCTTGCCCAGTGCGCCGCCGCCACCGGCACGCAGCACCGGGTCGCAGACCAGGGGCACGCCGGGGAGTTTTTGCATGATTTCCAGCACGGTCTCGACCATCTGCACCGAGCCCAGCATGCCCAGTTTGACGGCGGCCACCGGCATGTCGGCGATCACGGCGTGGGCCTGGGCCAGCACCCATTCGCGATCCAGCACGCGGAAGTCGCTGACATTGACGGTGTCCTGCACGGTCAACGCGGTTACCGCCGGGGCGGCGTGGCAGCCTTGCGCAAGCAGGGCTTCGATATCGGCCTGGAGACCGGCGCCACCACTAGGGTCGTGGCCGGAAAGGCAGAGAACAACGGGGCGGGAGGTATAGGTAGTCATGGTGCGCGAGCTTATCACTTTTCACCTTTTTTGCCCCAGGCAGGGCATTGGTTTCGGTCGGTGAGTAATCAGATGGCGGCCGCCCTGCGCAGGGCACCGGGTATTTTCCGACAGCAGGTGGCCACTATCGCTGCTGGCACTCTGCGCGCCTTGCCGGCGGCGGCTTTCAGTCATGGGAGGCTATGCTAGAGTGGCCCCCATTTGAATAAATCAGGTCGGCGTGGTGACGTCGCTACGGAGATGGGGCTCCGACGTCACGCGCCAGGCCTTTGCGGGGCAGCATGCGCTACGGTCTTCTATTTCTATTGTGTCTATTGGCGAATGTGGCCCAGGCGGTCGAATTCGACGAGTACACCACCCAGCGAGTGCTGGGGCAGGAGATGGACGTGTTCGAAGATGTGCGCGGCGACGCCACCATCAACGACATCACTTCGCCTGCGCTGCAGGCCAACTTCCGCCGCCACGACAAACCCGTGCTGAACGCCGGCTATTCCCATTCGGTGTTCTGGCTGCGCGTGGACCTCGCCTACCGCCCGCAAGCCTTGCTCGGCCAGCAGCCCTGGTTGCTGGAACTGGCCTACCCGCCGCTGGACCACCTGGACCTCTACCTTCCCGACGGCGCCGGCGGCTACCGCCTGGCCCAGCGCACCGGCGACACCCTGGCGTTCTCCAGCCGGCCGATCAGCCTGACCAACTACCTGTTCGACCTCAAGCT
>JBCECW010000473.1:0-3816 GCA_039207785.1 Pseudomonas sp.
GGGCGCGACGTTTTTCGTGGCCCTGCCGCGCCTCACTTACATCACCCCTCAATATGACCGGAAAAGCTAAATGCTCAAACCCATCCTTCTCGTTGAAGACAACCCCAACGACCTGGAACTGACCCTGGTGGCGCTTGAGCGCAGCCAGTTGGCCAACGACGTGGTGATCAAGCGTGACGGCGCCGAAGCGCTGGATTACCTGCTGCGCCGTGGCGACTACCAAGACCGCGCCGATGGCAACCCGGCGGTGATGCTGCTGGACCTGAAACTGCCCAAGGTCGACGGCCTGGAAGTGCTCAAGACCGTGCGTGAAACCCCTGCCCTGCGCAGTATTCCGGTGGTGATGCTGACCTCCTCGCGTGAAGAACCGGACCTGATGCGCGCCTACGAAATGGGCGTGAACGCCTATGTGGTCAAGCCGGTCGAATTCAAGGATTTCGTCGCCGCCATTTCCGATCTTGGCGTGTTCTGGGCCGTGCTCAACGAGCCGCCACCCGGCTCGCTGCGCCTGCAGCGCCCGCGCAAGAACGACGATTCGCACGACTGACACATACGCCCACAGGTAGGTTAATGCCCGCGTCAAACACCATCAGCGTCCTGCTTATCGAGGACAGCCCCCACGATGCCGAATTGGCGCAGTTGGCCCTGGAACGCAGTGGCTACCGACTCGATGTCGAGCTGGTGTACGACCATTACGGTGTGGTGGAAGCCCTGCAACGGCGTGAGTTCGACCTGATCCTGGCGGACTTTATCCTGCCCGGTTTCTCCGGTAGCCAGGCGTTGGAAGAAGCCCAGCGCCTGGCGCCAAAAACCCCGTTTATTTTCCTTTCCGGCGTATACGGCGAAGAAAACGCCGTGAATATGATGCGCGCCGGCGCCGTCGACTATGTGCTCAAGCAAAACCTGTCGCTGCTGCCCAAGGCCGTCAACCGCGCTATGGCCGAAGTCAACGAACGCCGCCGCCGGCAGCAAGCCGAACAGGCCCTGCAGGAAATCGGCGCGCGGGCGCGGCTGGCCGTGGAGGCCGCCGGCCTGGGCATGTGGGACTACGAGCCCGCCACCGGCCATCTGCGCTGCGATCAGCGCTACCGCGCCATGTGCGGCCTGGATGCCGATGAAGCGCTGGACATGAGCGTGTTCGAGCGCCTGTGCCACCCCGAAGACCTGCCCGTGCTGCGCGCGGCGGTCGAGGCGGTGACCCATGACCCCAGCCACCCCGACTTTGCCACGCCCTACCGCATCAGCCTGCCCGACGGCCGCGAGCGCTGGCTGGAAATGCGCGGCCAGGCGTTTTTCGATCAGGGCCGCTGCACCCGCTTTGTCGGCGTGGTGATGGATATCACCGAGCAACGCGCGGCCACCGAAGCGCTCAAGCAAATGAACGAAACCCTCGGCGAGCGCGTGCAGGAACGCACCCGCGAACGCGACCGTACCTGGGAGCTGTCGCGTGACTTGCTGGCGGTCACCTCGTTCGACTCCACCACCCTGGCCGTCAACCCGGCCTGGTACAGCATTCTTGGCTGGCCGCAGGACGAGTTGCTGGGCTTGCCGCTGGTGGCCCTGACCCACCCCGATGATGTGCGCAGCAGCCGCGTGGCGATGGCCACCGTACGCCGTGGGCAAGTGGCCGACCGCTTCGTCAACCGCTTGCGCCACCGCGATGGCAGCTACCGCTGGATTGCCTGGAGCGCCGTGCCCGATGCCGGCCGCGCCTATGTGGCCGGGCGCGATATCAGTAATGAAATCGCCAATATCGACAAACTGGCCGACGCCAACAGCGCCCTGCGCCAACAGATCCAGGAGCGCGAAAACGTCGAAGCCACCCTGCGCCAGATGCAGCGCCTGGAGGCCGTGGGCCAGCTGACGGCGGGCGTAGCCCATGACTTCAACAACCTGCTGACGGTGATCCTTACCAGCGCGACCTTTTTGCAGCGCGACCTGGAGCGCGGCAATGTGCCGGCCGAAACCAGCCTGCGCCGGGTCAACCATATCCGCACTGCCGGCGAGCGCGGCGCCACCCTGACCGGGCAACTGCTGGCCTTTGCCCGCCGCCAGCAACTGGCACCCACGCCGCTGAACCTCAACCAGACCCTGGACGATCTGCACACCCTGCTCAAAAGCACCCTGGGCGGACGTATCAGTGTGGCCGTGCAGGCCCAGGCCGACCTCTGGCATGCTCTGGTAGACCCCACGCAGATCGACATGATCATCCTCAACCTGGCGATCAACGCCCGCGATGCCATGAAGGATGGCGGCCAACTGGTGCTGGCAACCGCCAACGTCAGCATCAGCCAACCGGCGCAAAGTGCCGAGGAACCGGGGCCCGGCGACTATGTGATGCTGTCGGTCTCCGATACCGGCACGGGCATGAGCGACGAGGTGCTGCAAAAGGCCTTCGAGCCCTTCTTTACCACCAAGGAGGTGGGCAAAGGCTCGGGCCTGGGCTTGGCCCAGGTGTTTGGCTTTGCCAAGCAATCCGGCGGTGGCGCGCGGATTTTTACCGAGGTGGACGTGGGCACCACCGTGCAGGTGTATCTGCCGCGTACCGAAGCGCAGCACGACGGCGACGGTGACGCCCTGGCGGCGGCCGACGACGAATTGCTCCGGGGCGAGCACCGCATCCTGCTGGTGGACGACGATGCCGGCGTACGCGATGTCACCGCGCAGATGCTGCAGCGCCTGGGATTCCAGGTGATCGAAGCCGACTCCGGCGCACGCGCGTTGCAACTGCTGGCCACCCTGGAGGTGGACCTGCTGCTGGCCGACTTCGCCATGCCGGGCATGAACGGCGGCGAGCTGGCCCGGGTCGTGGCGGTGCAACAACCGCAACTGCCCATCGTCTTTATCAGCGGTTATGCCGAGCTCGATTCCGTGGGCCTGGGCGATAGCCCTGTGATTCAAAAACCGTTCAGTGAAGAACAGCTGGTGCGCAAACTGCTACATGCCTTGCGTGCGGCACAACCACGTCCCGCAGACCAGGAGAACCCTGAGCATGGATAGCCTGCGCACCCGTCTGCGCCGCCTGGGCGCCAACCACCATCAACAGGTCGACGACGCGTTCTCGCAATTGGGGGTGGAAACTGCAGAGGGCTACCGCCAGTTTTTGCAGGCCCACGCCGCGGCCTTGTTCGCCCTGGAAAACACGCTGGAAAAAAACAGCGTGGCAACCCTGCTGGACGACTGGCCCGAACGCCGCCGCAGCGACGCCTTGCGCGCCGACCTCCTGGCCCTCGACTGCCCGGGCAGCATGGCGTTAACCCTGCCGGAAACGGTCAGCCCGGCCTGGTGCTGGGGTGCACTCTATGTGCTGGAAGGCTCACGCCTGGGCGGTAAGTTGCTGGCTCGCCGTCTGCAAGCGGCGCAGCCCGGCGCCCCCATGCACTACCTCAACCACGCGGCTGACGAAGGCCTGTGGCCGCGCTTTTTGCAGCGCCTGGAAAGCCAGGCGCACGGCTGGTGAGCGTGGAAGACGCCTTTGGCGTCTTTCTACGCGCGGCGCAGGCTTAAGGCCAGGCCTGCACAAACTCTTCGATTGGCAGATCGGCCGGGGTGCGCAGCTCGCGCTCCGGGGTGCCCAGGTACAGAAAGGCAATGATCTGCTCATTGGCTGCCAGGCCCAGGCCCTTGGCGATGCGGGCGTTATACGACAGCTCGCCGGTACGCCATACCGCACCAATCCCCTGGGCATGGGCCGCCAGCAAGATGCCATGGGCGGCGCAACCGGCGGCCAACACCTGCTCCTGCGCCGGCACCTTGGGGTGCTCCTGCACGCGGGCAATCACCACCACCAGCAGCGGCGCGCGCAATGGCATGGCC
>JBCECW010000474.1:0-3815 GCA_039207785.1 Pseudomonas sp.
GCATGACGATGGCGTCGTCCACCACGAAGCCGGTGGCGATGGTCAGCGCCATCAGCGACAGGTTGTTCACGGAAAAGCCGGCCAGGTACATCACGCCAAAGGTGCCGATCAGCGACAGCGGCACTGCCAGGCTGGGAATCAGGGTGGCGGAAAAACTGCGCAGGAACAGGAACGTCACCATCACCACCAGGGCAATGGCCAGCACCAGCTCGAACTGCACATCGGCCACCGAGGCGCGGATGGTGGTGGTGCGGTCGGTAAGGATCTGCACGTCAAGGCTGCCCGGTAGGCTGGCCTGTAACTGCGGCAGCATGGCCTTGATGCTGTCGACCACCTTGATCACGTTGGCCCCCGGCTGGCGCTGGATATTCAGCACCACCGCCGGCGTCTCATTGGCCCAGGCGGCCAGGCGGGTGTTTTCGGCGGCATCGTCCACCGAGGCCACGTCTTTCAAGCGCAGCGGCGCGCCATTGGCGTAGGCCACGATCAGCTCGCGGTAGGCAGCGGCAGATTTCAGCTGGTCGTTGGCATCCAGGGTCGAGGCGCGAGTCGGGCCGTCGAAACTGCCTTTGGGGCCGTTAAGGTTGTTATTGGAAACGGTGGTACGCAGGTCGTCGAGATTTAACCCAGCTGCCGCCAGGGCAGATGGATTCGCACGAATGCGCACGGCCGGACGCTGGCCGCCACTGATGCTGACCAGGCCGACACCGGAAATCTGCGAAATCTTCTGTGCCAGGCGCGTATCCACCAAGTCCTGTACCTGCGGCAACGGCAGGTTGCTGGAGGTAATGGCCAGGGTCAGGATCGGCGCATCGGCCGGGTTCACCTTGCTGTACGAGGGCTGGTATGGCAGGTCATTGGGCAACAGGCTGCTGGCGGTATTGATGGCCGCCTGCACTTCCTGTTCAACCACATCGAGGTTGCTGTCCAGGGTGAACTGCAGAGTGATTACCGAAGCGCCGCCCGAACTGCTCGAGGACATTTCATTCAGGCCGGCGATCTGCCCCAGCTGGTTTTCCAGCGGCGCGGTCACCGACGAGGTCATGATTTCCGGGCTGGCGCCGGGGTAGGACGTGACCACCTGGATGGTCGGGTAATCGACTTCCGGCAGCGCCGAAATCGGCAGAAAGCGGTAGGCGATGATCCCCGACAGCAGAATCGCCACCATCAACAGTGTGGTGGCGACCGGCCGCAGGATAAACGGGCGCGACGGGTTCATTGCGCGGCTCCGTCCTTGCCTTGCGGCGCGGCGTCACCTTGGCCAAAGGGCTTTTGCCCGGTTTCTTCGCTGACTTCTTTCTTCACCTGCGCGGCGGCGGCAATGCGCACGGCCATGCCATCACGCAGGCGGTCGGTGCCTTCCACCACCACTTGCTCATCGGCGTTCAGGCCCTTCTCCACCACGACCTGTTCGCCTTCGCTGGTACCCAGGGTAATGGCCCGCTGGGCCACCTTGTCGCCCTCGCCCAGTACATACACATAGGTGCCATCGTTGCCGCGCTGTACCGCGTTGGCCGGAATCAGCAGCACGTCGTGCAGGGTTTCGGCGAGCAGGCGCACATTGACGAACTGGTTGGGGAACAGCGAGCGGTCGGCGTTTTCGAACTTGGCCTTGAGCTTGACCGTGCCGGTGGTGGTGTCGATCTGGTTGTCGAGGGTGATCAGTTCACCGGTGGCCAGGGTGACATCCTTGTTGCGGTCCAGCGCTTCGACCGGCAACTTCTGCGCCTGGTTAAGCTGCGCCGCCACCGTGCCCAGTTGCTGCTGCGGCAAGCTGAAGACCACGGCAATCGGTTTGACCTGGGTAATTACCACCAGCGGTGTGGTGTCGCTGGAAGTCACCAGGTTGCCGACGTCCACCTGGCGCAAACCCAGGCGGCCGCTGATGGGCGCACGCACTTCGGTAAAGGCCAGGTTGAGCTTGGCGTCATCCACCGCGCCCTGGTTGGTTTTCAGCGTGCCCTGGTACTGGTTGAGCAAGGCGGCCTGGGTATCCAGGGTCTGCTTGGCGATGGAGTCTTCGGCGTACAGGCCCTTGTAGCGATCGAGGTCGATCTGCGCGTTTTTCAGCTGCGCCTGGTTCTGTTGCAGGGTGCCTTCGGCCTGGGCCAGCGCGGCTTTGTAAGGACGGGGATCGACCACGGCGAGCAAGTCGCCGGCATTCACTTCCTGGCCCTCGGTAAACAGCACCTTGACCAGTTCGCCATTGACCCGTGGCTTGACGTTGACCGTGGCGAACGCCGTGACAGTGCCCAGGGCGTGGTAATGCACATCGAGGTCACTGCGTTGCACCTTGGCCACGCTGACCGTCATGCCGGCCGCAGCACCGGGTGGGCCCATGCCCGGACGCCCACGCACTTTGCCCTCGGGGGCGCCAGTGCTTTTGGCAGCGGACAACCAGATAACCAGCAACACCACGCCAGCGAAGGCAGCGGCAGTGATCAACCAAGGGCGAAGGGTACGAAAGGTCATGGGCATCATCGATTACGAAATTCGAGCCCGCACGATAAGCACTGCAACCGCCGACGGAAAGCCTCTTTACCGGCTTTTTACCTAACTCTGACCTTTTACTAAGCAATTGACCCGCAAATAAAAACGGCCCCTAAAGAGGGACCGTTCAGATGTTGCCGGGTATTACAAAAAACTTACTTCAGAACTGCAGTTGCCGCTTCGTAGTTCGGCTCGCTACCGATTTCGGCCACCAGCTCGCTGTGCAGCACTTTGTCGTTCTCATCCAGTACCACTACGGCACGGGCGGCTACGCCAACCAGCGGGCCGCTGGCGATGGCAACGCCGTAGTCGGCGAGGAATTGCGCGCCGCGCATGGTGGACAGGTTCACCACGTTCTGCAGGCCTTCGGCACCGCAGAAACGCGCCTGGGCGAACGGCAGGTCGGCGGAAATGCACAGCACCACGGTGTTGGCCAGGCTGCTGGTTTCAGCGTTGAACTTGCGTACCGACGTGGCGCAAGTCGGGGTGTCGACGCTTGGGAAAATATTCAGCACTTTGCGTTTGCCGGCCAGGCTGGCCAGGGTTACATCGCTCAGGTCGCCGCCAACCAGGCTGAAGGCAGGGGCTTGCTGGCCGGCTTTCGGCAGCTCACCAGTGACTTGAACAGGGTTGCCACGCAGGGTTACTTGGGCCATGAACGGATTCCTTTTTTATGGTTGAGGTTATGGGTTGCTAAGGGGGCCAGAGTTAACCACGAAAGGGATGACGCGACCATGACCGCAGAGTCAAAAATTCAGACAACCGCCCCCAACGAGCGGGTACGGCTCGGTATCGTAGGGTGCGCTCCGCGCACCAGCTCAAAAATCGCGTTTGTAGAAAATATCGAGGGAGCTGGCCAAGCCACTCGCCGCCTCCACATAGACTTTTTTCGTCAAGGCGTAGCGCAAGGCAATGGTGCTCGCCGGCTCAAACACCCCCACGCCATAACGCAGGCTGAGTTTCTCCGATAGATTGCCGCTGGCCACCACACTGGTTTGCGCGCCAGTGCCGCCAGTGTCCAGTTGGAAGTCGCTGATACCCAGGCGCTGCGCCACCGCCCCGGTTACCCCGGAGCTGCCCATCAAGCCCAGGCCCAGTGCCGCCTCGGCGAGCATATTGTTATCGCCACTGCCGCTACTGGCCGGACGCCCAAGCACCAGGTAAGACAGCGCCTGCTGCTGGCTCATGGCCGGTTCGGAAAACACCGTGGTGGTCGGTTGTTCGGCATTGCCGCTGATACGCAGGCCGGCGGTCACGCTATCGACCTGGCGGATCGCCTCCACATCCAGATACGGCTGGTCGACTGGCCCGGCAAACAGCAGGCG
>JBCECW010000475.1:0-3814 GCA_039207785.1 Pseudomonas sp.
GCAGTACCACGACTATAAAAAGGTCGCCATGCAGGCGGTGCTGGCTTCGCACCAGCGGCTATGCGAGGGCTATCAGGTGGTGATGGTGGAGGGCGCCGGCTCGCCTGCCGAGATCAATCTGCGTGCTGGCGATATCGCCAATATGGGCTTTGCCGAGGCGGTGGATTGCCCGGTGATCCTGATCGCCGATATCGACCGCGGCGGGGTATTTGCCCATCTGGTCGGCACCCTGGAATTGCTCTCGGCAAGCGAGCAGGCGCGGGTCAAAGGCTTTGTCATCAACCGTTTTCGCGGCGCCCTAAGCCTGCTGCAACCGGGCCTCGACTGGCTGGAGCAGCGCACCGGCAAACCGGTGCTCGGCGTATTGCCGTACCTCACCGACCTGCACCTGGAAGCCGAAGACGCCATCGACACCCGGCAGATCGCCAAGGCCGAGCGCGTGCTGAATGTGGTGGTGCCGGTGCTGCCACGCATCAGCAACCACACCGACTTCGATCCGTTGCGCCTGCACCCGCAGGTGAACCTGACCTTTGTCGGCCCTGGCCAGGCCATACCGCCGGCTGACCTGATTATTCTGCCCGGCTCGAAAAGCACCCGTGGCGACCTGGCCGCACTGCGCAGCCATGGCTGGGAAACGGCCATTCACAAGCACTTGCGCTACGGCGGCAAGGTGCTGGGTATTTGTGGCGGCTTGCAGATGCTTGGCACCCAGTTACATGACCCGCTGGGGCTTGAAGGCGCCGCCGGTTCCAGCCCCGGGCTAGGGTTGCTGGACTTTGAAACAGTGCTGGCCGAACACAAGCAACTGCGCAACGTGCTGGGGCGGTTGAGCGTCGAAGGCGTGCCGGTCAGTGGTTATGAAATTCATGCCGGCGTCAGCAGCGGGCCGGCGCTGGAACGGCCCGCCGTGCAGTTGGACGATGGCCGTTGTGACGGCGCGTTGAGCGCCGACGGGCAGATCCTTGGCACCTACCTGCATGGCCTGTTTGAAAACCCCGAGGCGTGTAGCGCGTTGCTGCGTTGGGCGGGTTTGCAGGATGTGCAGCAGGTGGACTATCACGCCCTGCGCGAGCGCGATCTGGAGCGCCTGGCGGATTTGGTGGAGCAGCATCTGGATACCGAGAAATTGCGTGGGATGTGTGGCCTATGAGCGAACCCGTCATGCAGGACCTGATCCTCGGCGGCGCCCGCTCCGGCAAAAGCCGGCTGGCCGAGCGCCTGGCCAGCGAAACCGGCTGGCCCGTCACCTATATCGCCACCTCCGAACCCCGCGACGGCGAAATGAGCGCACGTATCCGCGAGCACCGCGAACGCCGCCCAGCCCACTGGGGCCTGGTGGAGGAGCCCATTTCCCTGGCCGCCGTGCTGCAAGCCCACGCCGCCCCCGGCCACTGCCTGCTGGTGGACTGCCTGACTCTTTGGCTCACCAACCTGCTGATGCTCGATAACCCCGAGCGCCTGGCCGCCGAGCGCGATGCACTGCTGGCCTGTATCGACAACCTTCCGGGCCGGCTGCTGCTGGTCAGCAACGAAACCGGGCTGGGCGTGGTGCCGCTGGGCGAGCTGACGCGCCGTTATGTCGATGAAGCCGGCTGGCTGCACCAGGCCTTGGCCGAACGTTGCCAGCGGGTGATTTTCACCGTCGCCGGGTTACCCATGATTTTGAAAGGAGCGCCGTTATGAGTTTGTCGTGGTGGGCTGCACCCTGTCAGCCGCTGGATAGCGTGGCCAAAAGCAAAGCCCAGGCGCGCCAGCAGGTGCTGACCAAACCCGCTGGTTCGCTGTCGGTGCTGGAACAGGTGGCCATTGAACTGGCCGCCATGCAGGGGCGCGAGCGGCCACTGATGGAGCGTTTGTGGATCGCGATTTTCGCCGCCGACCATGGCGTGGTGGCCGAAGGGGTATCGGCTTATCCGCAGGAAGTGACTGGCCAGATGCTGCGTAACTTTGTCGGCGGCGGCGCGGCCATCAGCGTATTGGCACGCCATCTGGACGCCGCGCTGGAAGTGATCGACCTGGGCACCGCCACGCCGTTGGAGCCGCTGCCCAATGTGCGGCACCTGAACCTGGGCGCTGGCACCTTTAACTTCGCCCAAGGCCCGGCGATGACCCAAACCCAGCTGTATATCGCCCTTGAAGCCGGGCGCGACAGCGTACGTCGGGCCAAGGCCGGCGGCGCCCAGCTGTATATCGGCGGCGAAATGGGCATTGGCAACACCACCTCGGCCAGTTCCCTGGCCAGCGCCTTGCTGGATTGCCCGGCGGGCTTGATCGTCGGCCCCGGCACTGGTCTGAACGCTGCCGGTGTGGCGCATAAAACCGCCGTGATCGAAGCAGCGCTTGAGCTGCACCGTGCTCACCTCGACAACCCCTTGGCGTTGCTGCAACACCTGGGCGGCTTTGAAATTGCCGCCTTGGTCGGCGCCTATGTGGCCTGCGCGCAAGAAGGGCTGACGGTGCTGGTGGATGGCTTTATCTGCACCGTCGCCGCCTTGCTGGCGGTGCGCCTGAATGCCGATGTGCGGCCCTGGTTGCTATTCGGCCACCACGGCGCCGAGCCCGGCCATCATGCCGTACTGGAAGCGCTGCAAGCCCAGCCCCTGCTGCAGCTGGGCCTGCGCCTGGGCGAAGGCAGTGGCGCAGCCCTGGCCGTGCCGTTGCTGCAGATGGCCTGCCGACTGCACAGCGAGATGGCCACCTTTGCCGAAGCCGCCGTGGCGGACCGCCCGGCATGACCCTGCGGCTCAGCCTGCTGCGTCATGGCGAGACCGAGCTGGCCGGCGGTTTTCGCGGCAGTATCGACGATGCCCTGACCAGCGAAGGCTGGGCGCAGATGCGCGCGGCAGTGGCTGAGCAGGGGCCGTGGGATGTGATCGTAAGTTCACCCCTACAACGCTGCGCCGCATTTGCCCGCGAACTGGCCAGCGAGCGGGGTGTGCCGCTGCACCTGGATGCGGATCTGCGCGAGCTGCATTTCGGTGCCTGGGAAGGGCAGACGGCCCTGGCGCTGATGGCCGATCAAGAGGCGGAGCTCGGCCAGTTCTGGAACGATCCCTATACCTTTACCCCGCCTGGTGGCGAGCCGGTGTTGGCGTTCTCTCAGCGGGTGTTGGTTGCCATCGAACGCCTGGTTGCCGAGCACGGTGGCAAGCGTGTGCTGGTGATCAGCCATGGCGGGGTAATACGTCTGCTGTTGGCGCAGGCACGCGGCCTGCCACGTGAACAGCTGCTGCAAGTGGAAGCCGGCCATGCCAGCGTGCACCGTCTGGACGTGCACACCCCGTTTGCGTTGCAGGAGGCCTGATGATTCCGCTGCTGATCGCCGTGCAATTTCTTACCAGCCTGCCGGTACGTTTACCGGGCATGCCCAGCCCGCAGGAGCTGGGCCGTTCGCTGCTGTGGTACCCGCTGGTGGGGCTGTTGATCGGCGTGCTGCTCTACGCCCTGAATGCGCTATTGGCCGGTGCGCCACTGCTGTTGCATGCCGCGCTGCTGGTGGCCGCCTGGGTGGCATTGAGCGGGGCGCTGCACCTGGATGGCCTGGCCGATAGCGCCGATGCCTGGCTGGGTGGCTTTGGCGACCGCGAGCGCACCCTGAGCATTATGAAAGACCCACGCAGCGGGCCGATTGCGGTAGTGACGCTGGTGCTGGTGTTGCTGCTCAAATTTGCTGCGGTGGTGGCGTTGCTGGAACAACAGAGCGCCAGCGCCTTGCTGTTGGCGCCGTGGCTGGCACGGGGGTTATTGCCCGTGCTGTTTATGACCACGCCCTATGTGCGCGCTGGCGGGTTGGGCCAGGCCTTGGCCGAGCATC
>JBCECW010000476.1:0-3809 GCA_039207785.1 Pseudomonas sp.
GCTCGATATTGTCTTCGGCAAACAGCGAGAAAATCTGCGCTTGCGAGTCGGTGCTGCGGCCGCTGCTGGTCAGGCCGCTGACGGCGCCGCCCTCGGTGGTGGTCTGGGTGTTGGCGCTGGGGTCGTCGAGTTTCTGCTGGGTCCATTCGCTGCCTAGGGTCAGGGTCTGGTCCAGGCCGCCGACGTTGAGCGGCAGGTTCACTTCGCCGTGGGCGCTGAGGTCGCGCAGTACCGACTCGTAGAAATCACTGTTGGAGAAGATGCCTTCGGTACCACCGGCCAGGCCTTCGTTGATGCGCTTGTTGCGGGTTTTTTCGTATTGCAGGTAGGCCATCGAGCTGCCGAAGTCCCACTCGCCGCGATGGGTCAGGGAATAGCTTTCGCGGTAGGTGCGGTTGGTTTCCTCGCCCAGCAGGTTTTTTACCGTGGCGTTGGTATTGGTGTTCTGGGTATCGCCGGTATAGATGTTGCCCTGGCGGCTAAAGCCGGTTTCCAGCTCCAGGCTTTGCTCGGGGGTGAACTGCCAGGTGAGCAGGGCGTTGATGTCCTTGTTGCGCACGCCTTCGCGGCCAGCCGGCAAGGTGCCAGCCTGGTTGCCGGTGCGGATCGACTCATGGCCCTGGTTGATATCGGCGTCGTCGGCGTCGGTCTTGGCCACGTTGCCGTAGACGCGGTAGCTGAGGCTGTCGGTGAGCGGGCCATTGAGGCCAAAGCTCACCCGCTTGCTCGCGCCTTCGTCGTCGTGGCTGGGGAATGAGGTGTAGACGTTGATATCGCCGTGGGTTTCGCCACCGGCTTTCTTGGTGATGATATTCACCACACCGCCGGCGGCGCCGTTGCCATAGCGTGCGGCGGCCGGGCCGCGGATCACTTCGATACGTTCGACCTGGTCGGCCGGTACCCAGTTGGTATCGCCCCGGCTATCGCGCTCGCCGCGCCAGCCGTAGCGCACCGAGTTGCGGCTGCTGACCGGTTTGCCGTCCACCAGAATCAGGGTGTTTTCCGGGCCCATGCCGCGGATATCAATCTGGCGGTTATTGCCGCGCTGGCCGCTGGTGGAGTTACCGGTGAGGTTGACGCCGGGCATGGTGCGGATGATTTGCGCCAGGTCGTTGGCCGGCGGACGCTTCTTGATGTCTTCGGCGGTAATCACCGACACCCCCGGCGCCTGCTTGGTTTCCTGCTCGGCGGTGGCCACCACCGAGGTTTCCTCCAGCGTGGCTGCACCCGCTACAGGGGCCGTGTTGGCGGCCTGCACACTGGCAGCCAGCAGGCAGGTGGACAGCAGCAAAAAGGGAACGGACGGTAGCGCGCGTGACGACATCGGGGATCTCCGGGCAATACGGCTGGAAGCGGAAGATCGCAGATGATAAGAACTCTCAAATGAGAGGCAAGCAACTTAACTTTCTAAACACTTGGGCTTAATCGAGCAGCTCTGGTGCAGCGGGCAAACGCAGGTGCAGGCATAGACCGGGGTTGGCATTGCTGGCCCAGAGCGTGCCGTTTTGCATCTCGATGGCCCGCCGGGCGATGGCCAAACCGAGGCCAAAACCTTCACCCGCCGCGCTTTCCAAACGCTGATAGGGCAGAAAGATTTTCTCCAGATCGGCCTCGGCCACCCCGTTGCCCTGGTCGCGCACCCACAGGTGCCAGAACGCACCGTCGCGCTCGCCGCCGAAGGTCACCGTGCCGCCCGGCGGAGAATGGCGAATGGCATTGCGCAGCAGGTTTTCCAGGGCATGGGCCAGGCTGTCGAGGTGCACTTGCACACGGCAGTCGACGCCCAGCAGGCAAGGCAGGCGCGTCGCCGGCCAGCCGCTTTCAAAGCAGGCGTCTTCACGCAGTGCTTCCCATACCGAGAGCGCCAGCACCGGCTCGGTGTGCAACTGCGGGCGCTCGGTGTCCATCCAGGCCAGGTACAGGGTGTCTTCGAGCAGGCGCTGCATCTCGTCGATTTCGCGGTCCAGGCGCTGGCGCAACTGCTCCGGCGCCAAGGCGCTGTCGTGGGCAATACGCAGACGCGCCAGTGGCGTACGCAACTCATGGGACAAGGTACGCAGCAACAACCGCTGCTGGCTCAGGCTCTGGCGTTGGCGCTCGGCCATATGCTCCAGGGCGTGGGCCAGTTCGCCCAACTCGTCGCGACGCTTGGCCAGCGGCATGCTCAAGGGGGCGTTATCCAGCTCATCGGCACGCAAGGCGTCGGCGCGGTCCCGCAGGCGATTTAGCGGCACCACCAGATGGCGATAGATCAGCACGCCCAACAACGCGGCCAGCAATGCCGGAGCGACGCCATGGGTGAACAGGTGCGTCCAGGGCGTCAGCCCGCCGGGCAACAGACGCTCCGGCAACTGGATCACCAGCCGGCCCTGCTCGGGGTGTTGGGGAAACTCGATGCTTACAAACGGCAACTCGTTCTGCAGGCGCCGGCTCATGGGCCAGTCGAGTTTGCGCATATAGGTCAGGTGGCCGTATTCCTGGCTGCTCAGCACGGTGGTGCCGAGGCTTTGCAGGTGGTCACCGATAATTGCCACCCAGGTGTTTTCCTTGGCCGCGAGCTCCGTGCGAAAGCGCTCCACGCCCGTCGCGCCTTCGCGTTGCCACACCGTTTCGGCTTGCTGGGCGTACTGCGCCAGATAGTCGCGGTCGGGCAGGGTGAGGAAATAGGTGCTGCGCTCCACCGACAGGCCCCAGGCATAAATCAGCCAGGTCAGCAGCAAACAGAAACCGATCTGCAGAAGCGCCAGCTTCCACAGCAGGGGATGGCGGCGCATCAGGGCTGCCCGGCTTCGACTAGCACATAGCCCTGGCCGCGCACGGCCTGGATCTGCACGTGCGTGGCGCCGATTTCCGCCAGCTTGCGGCGCACATTGCACACATGCACATCCAGCCCGCGGTCCAGGCGTGTGTAGTGGCGGTGCAGCACGCTCTGGTACAGCACGACCTTGCTCAGCGGTTCGCCGACACTGGCATGCAGGGTGGCCAGCAGGCGGTATTCGGACGACGTCAGGCCGGCGGCCTGGCCATTTTTGCTGACGTCCTGGGCGTTGTCATCGAACTGCAAGCGCGCATCCTGGCGCGGCCCGGGCTGGCGCTGATCGAACTGCACGCGGCGCAACAGCGCATTGGTGCGCGCATCCAATTCCGCCAGGCTGAAGGGCTTGGGCAGGTAATCGTCGGCGCCACGGGTAAAGCCGGTGATGCGGTCCTGCTCGGCACCCAGGGCTGACATCAGCATCACCGGCGTGGTGTGCTGATCGCGCAGGCTATCGAGCAACTGCAGGCCGTCCAGGCCGGGCAACATGATATCCAGCAGCACCAGGTCGAACGGCTGTTGCTCGGCCGCGGCCATGCCCTGCAAGCCATTGCCGCAGGTGGTGACGCTAAAGCCGCGTTGGCGGAAATGGCTGTCCAGGTCTTCACGCAGGCGCGGGTCGTCTTCCACCAGCAGCAGGCGCGGAGCAGGCATAGGGGTGTCTAGTTGAGAATTGTTCACAAGTGCAACTATCTCACTTGCGGGGCCCGGCTGGCAATTGGCCAATTGCCGCGCTGGCCCACGTGAGTGGCCGGAACGACCAATTGCTCTAGGCTTAGGCCTTGTTTCGTCCGTCCAAGGCCCGCGCATGCCGACCGTGCCAGATCCTGTTACCGACCCCGCCCGCGACCTGGCGCGCCGCCGCCAGGAGCATAAGCGTCGTCGCCTGTGGCGCCAGCAGGTGCGCGAATGGCGGCAACGCCTGGCGTTCTGGTTGGGCGCGCTGCTGGTGGGGCTGGTGGCCCTGGCGTTTGCCTGGCTGGCCGATCGCGCC
>JBCECW010000477.1:0-3801 GCA_039207785.1 Pseudomonas sp.
AAAGATACGTGTGCCATTCACGTAGCGAGGACTCAGGCGGAATTGCCGCCGGTTGGTTTTGACTTTGTGCGAATTCGTCCGCATACACACGTCCTTGTTGTGGCTGGGCGTTACTAGATCACAGGTGGAAGCGGTGTGCACGCGTTGGTGTGTGGCGCCTGCTACATCAAAAGCCCCTCACCCCAACCCTCTCCCGCAAGCGGGAGAGGGAGCCGAACCAGCGTGACTTGTAGGCCTACGTCACCCCTCGCCCGCGTGCGGGAGAGGGGCCGGGGGTGAGGGGCCGTTGAGTTTGATGGCATAAAAAAGCCCCGCACTAAGCGGGGCCTCCTTTTACCTCGTCACAGCCCTCAAGCCCGCTGCGACAAATCCATCAACTCCCGATTCGCCACCGCATACATGGCATAGTCGGTGCCCGTAGCGGCGCGCAGTTCGCCGAGCATGGCCTTCCAACGGTCGACCATCGGCCGGTGTTGTTCCAGCCACAGTTCGGTGCGTTCTTCCATGTCCGCCGGGGCGTCGGTCATTTGCAGCACCGCCACGGTGATCACCCGCTGTTGCCAGTCGAGGTCGTCGCGGAAGGCTTCGCGAGCCAGCGCTTGCCAGTTGCTTTCCACCGGCAGGCTGGTGATCTGTTGCAGGTACCAGGACAGTTCCAGTGCGCCCCCCACGGCAAAGTACGCGGCGGCAACCTGGGCCGGGTCCTGGCCGGTGATATCGGCGGCTTCGATAATCGGCAGCAATGTGTAGAGGTGGCTGGTGCCAGCCACTACACGCGCCAACTCTTCGGGCACGCCCTGCTCCACGTAGTTCTGGAACTTGGCCAGCCACTGTTCACGCGCCGGACCTTCGAGCAGGCCATCGAGTTGCTTGGCCAGGGCTTCCAGGCGTGGGGCGAAGTGGCCGACGTCGCGGGCAGCGTCCAGTTCGTTGCGGCGGCTACGCAGGAACCAGCGGGTGGCACGGCGACCCAGGCGTTGCAGCTCGTCCATCAGTTGCAGCTGCAGGTCGGCAGGCACCTTGTAGTCGAGCGCTTCGATCTGCGCCCACCAGTACGGCAGACGGAATACGTCACGCACGATCACATAGGCACCGGCCACATTGGCCGCGCTCATGCCGGTGGATTCCTTCAGGCGCTGCACAAAGGTGATGCCCATATGGTTAACCAGGTCGTTGGCGATCTGGTTGCTGACGATCTCGCGTTTCAGGCGGTGGCGCCGCATGGACTCGCCAAACTTCTTGGCCAGCAGCGGCGGGAAGGCGATTTCCATCTCGCGGGCCAGGTAGTCGTCGTCGGGCACCAGGGAGGTGAGCAGCGATTCCTTGAGGTCGATCTTGCTATAGCTGATCAGCACCGACAGCTCGGGCCGCGTCAGGCCGTGGCCGTTGGCGACGCGTTCGGCCAGTTGCTCGTCCGTGGGCAAAAACTCCATGGCGCGGTCGAGTTTGCCGGCGGCTTCCAGGGCGCTGATCAGGCGTTTGTATTCGCCCATGCTGCCGCGCGCGCGGCGTTGGGCCAGGGACAAGGCCTGGGTTTGCTTGTAGTTGTTGGCCAATACCAGGTTGCCCACGGCATCGGTCATTTCGGCCAGCAGCTTGTTGCGCTGCTTGCCGGTCATATCGCCAGCGGCAACGATCTCGTTGAGCAGGATCTTGATATTCACTTCGTGGTCGGAGCAGTCCACACCACCGGCGTTGTCGATAAAGTCGGTGTTGCTGGCGCCGCCATTGAGGCCGTATTCCACGCGGCCCAGCTGGGTCATGCCGAGGTTACCGCCCTCGCCCACCACCTTGGCGCGCAGTTCGCGGCCGTCTACGCGCAGGGCGTCGTTGGCTTTGTCGCCGACGTCCACATGGCTTTCGCTGCTGGCTTTAACGTAAGTACCGATGCCGCCGTTCCACAGCAGGTCGACCGGCGCCTTGAGCAAGGCATTGAGCAGCTCGGTAGGCGGCAGCTTGTCGGCGCTGATATCGAAGCGTTCTTTCATTTCCGGGCTGATGGCGATGCTTTTCGCGCTACGCAGGAACAGGCCGCCGCCCTTGGAAATCAGCGCGGCGTCATAGTCGGCCCAGCTGGAACGCGGCAGGTCGAACAGGCGTTTGCGCTCGACAAAGCTTTTGTCGGCATCGGGGTTGGGGTCGATAAAGATATGCAGGTGGTTAAAGGCCGCCACCAGTTGCAGCTTGTCCGACAGCAGCAGGCCGTTGCCGAACACGTCGCCGGCCATATCGCCGATGCCGATCACCGTGGTCAGGTCTTTTTGCACGTCGATGCCGCGTTCGCGGAAGTGCCGTTGCACCGATACCCAGCCGCCCTTGGCGGTAATGCCCATGCCTTTATGGTCATAGCCGGCCGAGCCACCGGAGGCGAAGGCGTCGTCGAGCCAGAAGCCGTGCTTCTGGCTGATGGCGTTCGCCGTGTCGGAGAATGTCGCCGTACCCTTGTCGGCGGCGACCACGAAATAGGGGTCGTCCATGTCGCGGCGCACGACATTTTCAGGCGGCACGACATGATCGCCCTCGATGTTGTCGGTGACCGAAAGCCAGAAATAAAGATGCGGTAGCAGGCGATACCCTCGGCCAGCACTTCATCGCGGCTGCCCCCAATCGGCAGGCGCCGTGGCACAAAACCGCCCTTGGCGCCGACCGGCACGATTACCGAGTTTTTCACTTGCTGGGCTTTTACCAGGCCCAGCACTTCGGTGCGGTAGTCTTCCTCACGGTCGGACCAGCGCAAGCCGCCGCGCGCCACCTTGCCGCCGCGCAGGTGCACGCCTTCCACCCGTGGCGAATAGACGAAGATCTCGAACAACGGCACCGGCTTGGGCAAGTCGGCAATGCCACGGGAGTTGAATTTGAAACTGAAGTAGGACTTGGCCTGGCCGTTGGCATCGGTCTGGTAGAAGTTGGTGCGCAGGGTGCCTTTGATCAGGTCCAGGTAGCGGCGCAGGATGCGGTCTTCGTTAAGCACCGCCACGTCGTCCAGGGCAGTAAGAATCGCTTGTTCCAGGCGCAGTTGCTTGTCGGCCAGGTCTTCGGCGGTGAGCTTGCGCGCCAGGTAGAAACGGGTCTTGAACAGGCGCACCAGTTCCTTGGCGATATCCACGTGGTTGAGCAAGGCGCTGGCGATATAGCTGAGGTCAAAGCCCAGGCGGATCTGCTTCAGGTAGCGGGCGTAGGCACGCAGCAAGGCCACGTCGCGCCATGGCATGGCGGCAGTCAGTACCAGGCGGTTAAAGGCGTCGTTTTCGGCGGCGCCACCGACAATCTGCACAAAGGCATCCTGCAGGGTGTCGTTGAGCTGCTGGATATCCAGGTCCAGGCCTTCGGCATAGGTAAAGGCGAAGTCGTGAATCCAGAACTCGCGGCCGTTCTGGTGGTGCAGGCGGTAAGGGAATTCACCCAGCACACGCAGGCCGAGGTTTTCCAGAATCGGCAGCACATCGGACAGGGCCAGCGGCGTGTCGGCGTGGTACAGCTTGCAGTGCAGCTCCTGGCCGCCAGCGCTAAGCGGCTGGTAGAAGCTCATCACCAGCGGGCGTTCGTCCGACAGGCTGAGCAGGTGCTGCATATCCACCACGGCCGAGTGCGGGGCGAAACGCTCGCGGTAACCAGCGGGGAAGCTTTTCGGGAAGTCCGCCAGCACACGGGTGCCTTTGGCTTCGCCCAGGCTTTCCACCACCAGGCCGGCGTAGTCGTCTTTCCACGAACGGCAAGCTTGAATGACTTCGCGCTCGATCTGCGCCTGGTCGATATTGAGCTTGGTTTTCGGGTCGATACGCAGGATGAACTGCACACGGG
>JBCECW010000478.1:0-3780 GCA_039207785.1 Pseudomonas sp.
CTTCCATGCAGCCTTGCAGCTGGGCGGGCCGGCCCGTTCGGTGGCGTTCTCGGTGCCGACCGGCAACTTCGGCGATATCTTCGCCGGCTACCTGGCGCGCAACATGGGCCTGCCGATCAGCCAGCTGATCGTCGCCACCAACCGCAACGACATCCTGCACCGCTTCATGAGCGGCAATCAGTATGTGAAGGGCGATCTGCATCCGACCCTGTCGCCGTCGATGGACATCATGGTCTCGTCCAACTTCGAGCGCCTGCTGTTCGACCTGCACGGTCGCAACGGCGCGGCAATTGCCGAGTTGATGGCCACCTTCAAGCAAGGCGGCGGTTTCAGCGTCGAGCAAGACCGCTGGACCGAAGCGCGCAAGCTTTTTGACTCCCTGGCCGTCAACGACGAAGAAACCTGCGACACCATCGCCCAGGTGTATGCCGAAACGGGCGAGCTGCTCGATCCGCACACCGCCATTGGCGTTAAAGCCGCGCGCGAATGCCGCCGCAGCCTGAGCACACCGATGGTAATCCTGGGCACCGCGCACCCGGTGAAATTCCCTGAAGCCGTGGAAAAGGCCGGCGTTGGCAAAGGCCCGACCCTGCCGCCGCACCTGCAAGACCTGTTCGACCGCGAGGAGCGTTTGACCGTATTGCCGAATGACATCAAGGCCATGCAAGCCTTCGTCAGCCAGCACGGCAATCGCGGCAAGCCGTTGTAAGCGCTAGCGGTAAATAAAAAGGCCAGCCCACAGATGTGGTGCTGGCCTTTTTTTTGGTGCGCGGAGCACACCCTACGAAACGACGTCGTGCGCAATCGCCTCGTTTAATCCGAGCTCGTAGGGTGTGCTCCGCGCACCAACGATGTAAGCCTTTGCCCGAACTGCCACCTTTAAGTCGTTGATTCACTTATGCCCTGCTACGCTTTGAAAGCTTGCGCCCATGTAGGGCGCGTCTTACAGTCGCTGGCATTGGCGCGTGACCCGCTGCCGCTAACAAGAAAGGCCGCCAGCTGCGGTTCCGAAGGGGAGTAGAGCGTGAAAAACTGGACCCTGCGTCAACGCATCCTGGCGAGTTTTGCGGTGATTATCGCGATCATCATCCTGATGATCGCCGTGGCCTATTCGCGGCTGGTCACCATCGAGGCCGGCGCCAAGAGCGTGGCCAACGATTCCATGCCCGGGGTGTATTTCAGCTCCTATATCCGCAGCTCCTGGGTCGACAGCTTTATCCTCGCCCAGCAGGTGGTGGGCCTCTCGGACGAGCAGGTGATACCGCAGGCGGTGCTGGCCGAGTTCAATACCAACGATGAAAAACTGATGGCGCGGGTAACCGAGTACCAAAAGTCGATTTTCGATCCGGACGATAAAGCCCACCTGGAAGCCTTCCTGCAGCAGCGTGAGCAGTTCAACAAGCTGCTGTCCGACGTGCTTGGCCAGTACCAGCAAGGCCAGCCGCTGGTGGCGCGCAAAATCCTTAATGAGCAACTGCGGCCGGTGTGGAGCAAGGGCCGCGAGCAATTGCTGGCCATGGTGCAGTTCAACAAAGACCGCGCTGACGTGGCCACCACCAATATCACCAGCCAGGCCAGTGGCGCCAAGGTCAGCATGGTGCTGTCGCTGCTGCTGGTGATCGCCGTGGCGATGATCAGCGGCTATATCCTGATGCGCGCGATCATGGGCCCGTTGAATAACCTGGCGCAGATCCTCACCATCATGCGTACCGGCAACCTCACCACCCGTTTTAACGATGTGCGTGCCGATGAGTTCGGTGCGGTGCAAAGCGGCTTCAACGCCATGGTCGATGACCTGACGGCGCTGGTTTCACAGTCGCAGCGCTCGGCCGTGCAGGTCACCACTTCAGTGACCGAAATCGCCGCCACCTCCAAGCAGCAGCAAGCCACCGCTACCGAGACCGCCGCCACCACCACGCAGATCGGCGCCACCTCGCGGGAAATCGCCGCCACCTCGCGCGACCTGGTGCGCACCATGAGCGAAGTCAGCTACTCCGCCGAGCAGGCCTCGCAACTGGCCGGCGCCGGGCAGAAAGGCTTGTTGCGCATGGAAGACACCATGCGCCAGGTGATGGGCGCGGCCGAGTTGGTGAACGCCAAGCTGGGCATCCTTAATGAGAAGGCCGGCAATATCAATCAGGTGGTCACCACCATCGTCAAGGTGGCGGACCAGACCAACCTGCTGTCGCTGAACGCCGCCATCGAAGCGGAAAAGGCCGGCGAATATGGCCGCGGTTTCTCCGTGGTGGCCACCGAAGTACGCCGCTTGGCCGACCAGACTGCCGTGGCCACCTACGATATCGAGCAGATGGTGCGCGAGATCCAGTCGGCGGTGTCGGCCGGGGTGATGGGCATGGACAAGTTCTCCGAACAGGTGCGTCGCGGTATGAGCGATGTGCAGGAGGTAGGCGAACAGCTGTCGCAAACCATCGACCAGGTGCAGGCCCTGGCACCCCGTGTGGTGGTGCTGAACGAAGGCATGCAGACCCAGGCCACCGGCGCCGAGCAGATCACCCAGGCGTTGAGCCAGCTGGGCGAGGCCACCGGGCAGACGGTGGAGTCGCTACGCCAGGCCAGCTTTGCCATCGAGGAACTCAACCAAGTGGCCGGCAGCCTGCGTAGTGGCGTGTCGAGCTTTAAGGTCTGAACCCGTTTATGAATCTCGACGCCCAGCGGGTACAGACGGCCAAGGCGCCGCTGTACCTGCTGTTTTCCCTGGGCGAAGAACGTTACGCGCTGGCCGCGCGTGACGTAGTGGCCGTATTGCCGCGCGTGCCGGTAAAAACCATTGCCGGCGCGCCCGCCTGGGTAGCCGGGGTGTTTGCCTTTCGCGGCGAGCTGGTGCCGGTGCTCGATCTCAGCCAGCTTAGCCTGGGCAGCGCGGCGGTTTCCCGTACCAGCACGCGCACGGTAGTGGTCCATTACCCCACGGCCGATGGCCGTATCCGGCCGCTGGGGCTGGTGCTGGAACAGGCCAGCGATACGCTGCGCTGCGAGGCCGATGCCTTTCGTGATTACGGGGTGGGCACGGCCGATTCGCCTTACCTGGGACCGGTGGTGGAAACCGCCGCTGGCCTGGTCCAGCGCATCACCATCGACCAACTGCTGCCGCCGGATGTGCAGGCGCTGCTATTTCCCGTTGAAGGGCTGCGCCTATGAGCGTCGACCCACGCTTCGAGCAACTGCTCAAAGACAAGATCGGCCTGGACGCCATTACCGTCGGCGCCTCAGTGATCGAACGGGCGGTGCGCCGCTGCATGGCCAATGTGCCGGGGCGCGATCTGGACACCTTTTGGCAAGACCTGCGCAACTCCGAAGCCGAATTGCAGGCGCTGATCGAAGCGGTGATCGTGCCTGAGACCTGGTTTTTCCGTTACCCCGAATCCTTCGCCACCCTGGCCCGGCTGGCCAGCCGCCGGGTGCTGGAACTGGCCGGTACGCGGCCGCTGCGGGTGTTAAGCCTCCCGTGTTCTACCGGCGAAGAACCCTATTCGATTGCCATGTGCCTGCTGGACGCCGGCCTCGCGCCACAAGCGTTTAGCGTGGATGCGCTGGATATCAGCCCGCTGTCGATTGCCCGCGCTACTGCCGGCCACTACGGGCGCAATTCGTTTCGCGGCGAGACCCTGGCATTCCGTAATCGCTACTTCAGCGCCGACGGCACGGGCTACGCGATCAACGCGGCGGTACGTCAGCAAGTGCGCTTCCAGGCCGGCAATCTGCTGGAGCCGGGATTGCTGGCCGGGCAGCAGGCCTATGACTTTGTGTTTTGCCGCAACC
>JBCECW010000479.1:0-3772 GCA_039207785.1 Pseudomonas sp.
GCGTTATTGATCAGCACATCCACGCGGCCAAAGGTATCGACTGCGCCCTGGATCAAGGCTTCTACGTCGCTACGGTTGGTCACGTCGGTGGCATAGGCCACGGCCTTGCCGCCCGCCGCGACCAGCTCGCTGACCAGGCTGTCGAGCCGGTCTTTGCGGCGCGCGCCCAACACCACCAACGCGCCACGCTCCGCCAGATGACGGGCTGTCGCTTCGCCCAGGCCGCTGCTAGCGCCGGTGATCACCACAACTTTTCCAGAAATGTTGTTGCTCATGCTGCAATCCTCGAAGGGTCGGGCCAGGGAGTTGGCGCCGGTTGAGAGCGAGTATGGGCAGCACGCTTGCAACTGAAAATGGAACAGATAGGATTTGGCTATTCCATAAACTGGAACAAACCAGACAAAGGTCCGCTCAATGCTTAACCGTATGGAATTGCTGAAAATTCTCTGCGCCGCTGCCGAGGCCGGCAGCTTTCGCGAAGCCGCCACACGCCTGAGCATTTCCCCGCAAAGCGTCACCCGCGCCATTCAGGAACTGGAGCAGCAGTTCGGCGAAATTCTTTTCCACCGCAATACTCGCCAGGTGCAGATCACCGCCTTCGGCCAGAGCCTGGTGGCGCAGGCGCAGCACACCCTGGATAGCGTCGAGCAACTGTTCCAACGCAACACCCGCAACAAGATCGAAGCCATCAGCGGCCGCGTCGGCATTACCGCGCCCCACGCCATCGGCAGACGGTTTCTGGTGCAACTGCTGGTGCCGCTGCTGCGCGAGCACCCCGGCTTGCAGGTGGAGTTGCGTCTGGAAGATGAAATGACCGATGCGGTCAGCGCGCAGATTGATATTGGTATTCGCGTGGGGATGATCCGCGACCGCCGCTATATCGCCCGGCCCATGGCCAAGGTGCCGCTGCATGTGGTCGCCAGCCCGGCCCTGGTGGCCGACGGCAGCGCCCCGCAAACCCTGGAACAGCTGCAGGCAAAACCCCTGTCGGCACTGATCGACCGCCGCAGTGGCAAGCCCTGGCCCTGGTTATTCGCCAACAACGAACAGCTGCTACCCGCGCCCGCCGCCTTTATCAGCGACGACCCGGAAGCCGAACTGGAAGTGGTATTGGCCGGGCTGGCCTACGCGCAAGTGCCGAGTTATCTGGCCGTGCCGCATCTGCGTAGCGGCGCGCTGGTAACCGTGCTGGAAGATATCGCCCCCGCCGCCTGGGACCTGTTTATCTACCGCCCCCAGCGCGGGCCGGTATCGCCACGGGTACGGCTGGTGTTCGACCACCTGCTCGCCCAGTTCAGCGACAAAACCCTGTTCCCCGAACAGGCCTAGGCCGGGGTCAAGCACTCCGGCCCATTGGCCTTGGGGTCGTTAACAAAATGCGCCAGCGCGCGCTCGCGCAGCGTCGGGTTGGGCTGGCACAGCAGCTCATGCAGGGCCGGCATCGGCGTATCGTCTGCCAGCCAAACTTCCTGGCCAGCCGCATCGAGAATCAGCGGCCGACGCAGGCCATTGGCCGGCTGGGTAATCACCGCCACGCTCAGGTAGGTATGCCCCTCGACCGGAAACGCCTCCCACACCGCGGCGAAATACAACGGCGATTCTTCGCGGGTAATCCAGTACGGGCGCTTGCGCACCGAACCGCGCCACTCGTAAAAGCCATTGGCCGGCAACAGCGCCCGCCGCTGGCGCAAGGCATCGCGAAACATCGGCTGCTCGGCCACCGTTTCGGCGCGGGCATGGGCCGGGGTTTTCGACAGATCGGTAAGCCACGGCGGAGTCAGCCCCCAGCGCGCCAGGGCGGCGTGGCGCTGGCCTTCCACATTGCGCAGCATCAGCACCTGGCTATTGGGCGCGATATTCCAACCCGGCTGCTGGCCAGCGGGAAAACCAGGGGTGGCCGCCAGTGCGGGAGTCCAGCGAAACAGGGCGTAGCGTCCACACATCGGGCAGCGGGCTCATTTATACGAATGGGGTTAGCAGACCAGGATGCCGCTGTGCTCTTCGGGTTCATCACCCGAGGCAGGCAGCGGCTGCGCGGCATTGTACGCGGCGATCAGCCCCCGTGCGTGCTCGGCCTGGTGATTAGGCACCATCAGCCCCAGCAGGCCCATGGCCGGCAAATCCCCGGCGGCGCCGAGCAGATGCCCACCCGTGACATGCGCCTCCACGCCCTCGCTGGCCAGCATGCTGGTCAGCAACTCCGCCTCCATCAGATCCTGTGGCTCATAAATGCGCTGCATCAGTCATTCTCCGCACGAACATCCAACTCCCAGCCATCGCCGTCAGTACGCAGGTCAAACATGATTGGCCGGCAACACACGGGGCAATCCTCGATGTACTGCTGATCGCCACCGGATAGATCCAACACCGCCTCGGCGGGTTCGCCGCAGTAGGGGCAGTCGTAGAACTGGGTTTCGAGCATGGGGGCTCCTCGGCTTATCGGTGCTTTATGTAGCGTAGATAAGACTGCAGGCAACGGCACTCGACGTATTTATTGCGGACCAGGGTTGCCCTTCTGGGCGGCCAGCGCGTCGTTATACAGCTGGACCAGGCTCGGCCAATGCCCGGAAAAGCTCCCGGCATAACCAAACCAATAAACGGCCCGGCCCTTAAGCCATTGCCCTTCTCGAGCGGTGACGGTGATGGATACACGGTTGAAAAACCTGTTAAACACAAACTTCACCGGCAATGCATTGGCCTCGATCGCAGCAACGGCATGGCCCAGTGACGTGAGATCCAACTTGGCGAGCTCAAAATCCGCTCGATGCTGCATCGACGCAAACCAGGTAAAACGCACCTTCACTGGCGCATCGGGTTTAACGATAAAGCTGACCGCGAACGGGTCCAGGTTGTAGCTCGGTCGAAAACTCGCTGATGGCGCCATCGATCACTCCGAAAAAAACACGCTTGAAACAGCCCAGCAAAAGCGGATTTGCTACTTCAGCCGGCCAGCGGCATTAAGCAGCTCGAGAAGCCCGTCCGGCACCAACCGCTCCGTCGCCGTAAAATTCGCACGATCACACCACACCGCCCGAAACGGCTCGCCATTACTCTCCGCCCCATCCAGCCAAGGCTTGTCATACACCGTCGCATCGTCAAAGCGCGCGTCGTAAACCTGCACAATCTCGTGCCCCGGTTTGCCGGCATAGGTAAACAGACTTTCCAACGTGCCAATCAGCTGCACATCGCTGATCGCCAGGCCCAACTCCTCCTGCACCTCACGCACGATGGCCTCGCGGCTGTGCTCGCCAAACTCGATGCCTCCGCCAAGGGGGCGGTAAAAGGTTTGGCCCGAATGCGGGTCGAGGAAGCGGTTGACCAGGATTTTGCCGTGGTGATGGAAGATGCACAGGGCTATTGGGCGAATGTGGGGGGCAGGCATAACAGCGAAGCTCTAAAAAGTAAGGCCGCTAAATAGCAGAAAAGCGCGGGGCTGGCTTGGCTATCTGGCTGCGCCGTCGCGGTAGCCCTGTGACTTGTAGGTATAATCCCCGGTCTATTGCTGACCGCCCGCCCGCACAGTATTTTTCACACGGCCTGCAGGGCGCTTTTCCTCCGTAAACGTTGGTAGAACAAGAGAGCATGATGGGCGAATTCGATGCCATCCGTCCGTACGCGGACGCCGAGGTCCCTGGCGTTTTGGCGCGCCTGCTGGCGGATCCGGCGTTTCTGCAGATCCTTACGCATTTCCGTTTTCCTCGCCTTTCCCGCCATTTTTCCTGGCTGCTAAAGCCTTTGATCGCTCAGCGCCTGCGTTCGCAGTTTGCTTCGA
>JBCECW010000480.1:0-3761 GCA_039207785.1 Pseudomonas sp.
CGATGGCGTTGTCCAGGGTCAAGGAGATGATGTTGTTGGTCAGCGTACCGCCATTGAGGGTCAGCGTGCCGGAAGACAGCTGCTCAGCGAGGGTGATCTGCAAGCTGCCGCCGGTGACCGAGATGCCGCCGGACATATTGGCTTCGTTGTTCATGCTGGTCAGCGCCAGAGTGCCGCTGATGCCCGCTTTGTTCAGTGCGCCGCTGCCGGCCAGGGCGCTGGCGATGGTGACAGTGCCGCTGGCGTTGCTGACGGTCAGCGTAGTGCCGCCGCCCAGGGTGATGGTGCTGCCGTTGATGCTCAGGCCACTGGCCGCATCGGCATTGATCGTCAGGCTTTCGGCAATCGCCAGATTGCCGGCCAGGCTCATGCCGCTGTTGAGCGCGCTGGTGAATACCAGGGTCTGGCTACCGGTGCCGTCGGCAGCGGCAATGGCCACGGCTTCGCTGAAGCTGACGCCGTTGCTGATATCGATGGTGGCGGTGTCGGTGGTGTTGGTGATGTAGATGGTGTCGCTGATGACCACGACGTCGGCGGTATTGCTGCCACCGGAACCGTCACTCAGGGTGAAACGTACGGTGGCATCGCCGGCCGGGGTATCGCTGCGGTAGGTGATATGGCTCATCACATCCTGCACCATGGCCGTGGTGGCGGTCGTGCCAATGCTGACGAAACTGATGCTCAGGTTGCCGCCGCTAAAGGTGAAGGTGGCAAATGTAAGGCCGCCGGACCTCAGGGTATTGCCACTGATGGTAAAGGCCGCCCCCACTGTATTGAAACCGAACACGTCGCTGCTGATAGCGCCTACATTGCGTTGCACCTGCAGCGTGGCCCCGTCCCAGTCGCCGTTGCCGCCATTGAGTGCGCCCAGTTCGGCATCCGATACCGTGGCATTGCCGCTGGCGTCGAGGGTGACCGAGCTGCCGACGCCGGCCCAGGCAACGCTGTCACCGTTCAGGTTGCCAATTACCGGGGCAGCGAGCAGGGCGTTGTAACTGCCCAGCGCCAGGCTGTTGGTTTCCACCGTCCCGCTCTGGCGCTCCAGCACCCAGTTGCCGCCTCGGCTGGCCGTGCCCGTAGCGTCGGCGGAGGCGGCCACGTCGGCCTGGGTCAGGCGCGCCATATCTGCCAGCAACGCGGCGCCCTGGCTGCCGGCACCGGTGTCGCAGCCGTACAGCAGGATATCGCCGTCACTGGCCAGCGCAGCACCGATGGCGCTGAGGGTCTGGCTGTGTTCAGTGATGTTCTGCGTATTCAGCCAGGTGCTGCCCAGTTCCACCGTGCCTTCGGCGCCATGGCTGAGCAAATGGATGGCATCGACGCCTTCGCGGCCTTTGAGGTAATCGGCAATCTGCTGCAGGCCATCCTTGCTGCTATCGAGCACCACCACTTCGGCGCCGCTCGGTAGCCCGGCGATCAGCGCCTGGGCATCCTTGAGCTGGCCGTCGACAAAAATGATTTCCTGGCGTTGGTCGCTGCTGGCGGGCGGTGTTGCCGCGTCGCTGGCCGGGTGCGCGGTGTTGTCGGCAGGCTGGGTGTGGTTGGCGTCGGCCGCAGGGGCGTCGGTGCTGGCGGCATCGGCAACGGTTGCGGCGACGGCGCCGTCAAACAGCATGCGCGGCTCGAGCAGGGTGGCCAGTGGTGCGCGGCGAGCGGCGCTGGGGGTGGCTGGGCGCTTGAACAGATCGAAGAACTTCATCGGACCTCCGTGTCGACACCACAGTGCCACTACTTGAAATGGTAGAACTATCAAGATATTCGCCGGGCCGCGCAAGGGGACTGAGCGAGTCGGCGTGGGCCGCGGCCTGGCAAACCTGCCCTGCGTCAGTACGCGTGCCTTATCGGTGTGTCGGCGTGCTAAGATTTTTCCAGTTTTTTCAGGCGGATATGCAATGACAGCTGACAAATCATCCATCGAGCGGATGGTGGTACTCGATACCGAAACCACCGGTATGCCGGTCACCGATGGCCACCGGGTCATCGAGATCGGTTGCGTTGAACTGCTGGGCCGCCGCCTTACTGGCCGGCATTTCCATGTGTACCTGCAGCCGGACCGGGCCAGTGACGAAGGCGCGATTGCGGTTCACGGTATTACCGATGAGTTTCTTGCCGACAAGCCACGCTTCAAGGAAGTGGCGGATGAATTCTTCGAATTTATCAAAGGCGCGCAGCTGATCATCCATAACGCCGCGTTCGATATCGGCTTTATCAACAACGAATTCGCGTTGTTGGGCCAGAACGACCGCGCCGATATCACCGAGCACTGCAGCGTGCTCGACACCCTGATGATGGCGCGCGAGCGTCACCCGGGGCAGCGCAACAACCTCGACGCCCTGTGCAAACGCTATGGCGTCGACAACTCCGGCCGCGAACTGCACGGCGCCTTGCTCGACGCCGAGATTCTCGCCGACGTCTACCTGGCCATGACCGGTGGCCAGACCACCTTGTCCCTGGCTGGTAATGGCGCTGATGGCGGCGAGGGTGGTACTGGCCAGGCCAGCGCCATTCGCCGCTTGCCCGCCGACCGTGCGCTGACCCGGGTGATTCGCGCCAGCGAAGACGACCTGACGGCCCACGCCGCACGGATGGGTGTGCTGGAAAAAGCCTCGGGGGCGTTGCCGTTGTGGGTGCAGATGGATGCGCCGGCGGTGGAAGCGGAGTCGGTGTGAATTTCCCCTCTCCCGCTTGCGGGAGAGGGTGCCCGAAGGGCGGGTGAGGGGCTTTGGGGCTGGGCTGGGGAGTTGCGTTGGATCTGGCCCTCTCCCCCGGCCCCTCTCCCGCAAGCGGGCGAGGGTGAAGAGCCGTTGAGTTTGTTTGGTTTGTTTTGCGACGTTTTCTTATAGGTCGCGCGCCTGGGGGTTACGCCTGTTCCGGCGAGCCTCTAACCTGAGCGCTGCACGGGCCAGGGCCCGGTCACTCTTCAGGCGCTAATAAATGTATAAAGACCTCAAGTTTCCCGTTCTAATCGTGCACCGCGACATCAAGGCCGATACCGTGGCCGGCGACCGGGTGCGGGAAATCGCTCGCGAGCTGGAGCTCGAAGGCTTCACCATCATCTCCACCGCCAGTTCCACCGAAGGCCGTATCGTCGCCTCGACCCACCATGGCCTGGCCTGCATCCTGGTGGCCGCCGAAGGGGCAGGGGAGAACCAGCGTCTGCTGCATGATGTGATCGAGCTGATCCGTATCGCCCGCGTCCGCGCTCCGCAGCTGCCGATCTTTGCCCTTGGCGAGCAGGTCACCATCGAGAATGCGCCCGTCGAGGCCATGGCCGACCTCAACCATCTGCGCGGCCTGCTCTATCTATTCGAAGACACCGTGCCATTCCTGGCCCGCCAGGTGGCTCGGGCTGCACGCACTTATCTCGATGGCTTGCTGCCGCCGTTCTTCAAGGCGCTGGTGCAGCACACCGCTGAATCCAATTATTCCTGGCACACCCCGGGGCATGGGGGTGGCGTGGCTTACCGCAAAAGCCCGGTGGGGCAGGCGTTTCACCAGTTCTTCGGGGAAAACACCCTGCGCTCGGACCTTTCGGTTTCCGTGCCGGAACTGGGCTCGCTGCTCGACCACACCGGCCCGCTGGCCGAAGCCGAAGCCCGCGCCGCGCGCAATTTTGGCGCCGACCACACCTACTTCGTAATCAACGGCACCTCCACGGCGAACAAGATCGTCTGGCATTCCATGGTCGGCCGCGATGACCTGGTGCTGGTGGACCGCAACTGCCACAAGTCGATCCTGCACGCGATCATCATGACCGGCGC
>JBCECW010000481.1:0-3759 GCA_039207785.1 Pseudomonas sp.
GCTTCGTAGGCATCATCACCCCGCCACTGATCATCGGCTCGGTGCTGGGCCTGGGCGCGCACTTGCCGTACCTGATCAGCATGGCCTTGATGGTCTCCGGGGTCGGCACCTTTATTCAGGCACGCCGCCCGTTCGGTATCGGCGCCGGCATGATCTGCCTGCAGGGCACCAGCTTTGCCTTTCTCGGCGCGGTGCTGTCGGCCGGCTTCCTGGTCAAGAGCCGCGGCGGTAGCCCGGAAGATGTGCTGGCGATGATTTTTGGCGTGTGCTTTTTCGGCGCCTTTGTGCAGATTGTGCTGAGCCGCATGCTTGGCCAACTGCGCCGGGTGATCACCCCGCTGGTGACCGGCATCGTCATTACCCTGATCGGCGTCAGCCTGATCAAGGTGGGCGTCACCGACCTGGGCGGCGGCTTTAACGCCCCGGATTTCGGCGCCCCCGGCAACCTTGGCCTCGGCGCCCTGGTGCTGCTGACCATCGTGGCCCTGAACCGCTCCAGCCGCCCGTGGGTACGCTTGTCAGCCATCATCGTCGGCCTGGCCGTGGGCAGCATCGCCGCTTGGTTTACCGGCAAGCTGGTGCCGCAACCGCTGCCCGACCTGCCGCTGGTTAGCCTGCCCCTGCCATTCAAGTTCGGTTTTGCGTTCGACTGGACCGCGTTTATCCCGGTGGCACTGATCTATGTGATCAGCACCATTGAAACCGTCGGCGACCTGACCGCCAACAGCATGCTGTCGCGCGAGCCGATCGAAGGCCCGCGCTACCTGGCGCGCCTTAAAGGCGGCGTATTGGGCGACGGCGTCAGCTGCATGCTGGCTGCCACCTTTAGCGCCTTCCCCAACACCACCTTTGCGCAGAACAACGGTGTGATCCAGATGACGGGTGTGGCCAGCCGCTATGTCGGTCTGTATATCGGCGTGGTGCTGTTTGCCCTGGGCCTGTTCCCGTTGCTGGGTGCGGTGCTGCAACAGATTCCAAAACCGGTATTGGGCGGCGCCACCCTGGTGATGTTCGGCAGCGTAGCCGCCGCCGGCGTGCGCATCCTCGCGCAATCGCCGCTGGACCGCCGCAGCATGCTGATCATGGCCGCCTCGTTTGGCGTAGGCCTGGGGATTGCCGCACAACCCACCCTGCTGCACCTGATGCCCAAGCTGGTACAGAACCTGTTTGATTCGGCGATCACCAGCGGCGGCCTGACCGCCATCGTGCTGAATCTGGTATTGCCAGAAGAGAAAAGCGCCCAAGCCGTACCACAAGGCGTAACCGAATAAAGCCCTCGTAGGGTGCGCTCCGCGCACCAAGCGATCTCGCATAAATCGCTTGGTGCGCAAAGCACACCCTACGGATTAGGCGTCCAGTTCCAGCTTGCCGTTTGTGCAGGTGGACACGCAGGGCATGATCCATTGCCCACTGGCTCGTTCGGCATCGGAGAGGTATTGATCGCGGTGTTCGATTTCGCCGCTCACCACGGCGGTCATACAGGCCCCGCACATCCCCATCCCACACGAGGTCGGAATGCTTACGCCAACCCGTTCAGCAGCGGCCACCAGCGTCTCGCCCGCCTGCACCACCACCCGTTTGCCACTGCGCGCCAGCACCAGTTCCGCTTCCTGTGAGTCACTCACCAGCGGCGCCTGAAAGTGCTCTTGAAACAAGGCGCTCACGGGCCAACCGCGCTCCGCTGCCAACTGCTGCACGCTGGCCATAAAGCCATCGGGACCACAGGTGTAGAGCTGGCTGTCGGCTTGCCATTGGGGCAGGTGTTGATCGAGGTAGGCACCAATCTCGGCCGCCGATAATCCATTAATCAGGCTTACCGCCGGGTCATCACGCAACTGCTCGGTAAAGGCGCCATGGGCAGCGCTGCGAGCGAAGTACAACAGTTGCACCGGACGCTGCTCAGCGCGGCACTGGCGGTACATGGCCAGCAGCGGCGTCACGCCAATACCGGCCGCCACCAGCAACACCGGCCCCGTGCCGGGCTGCAACGGAAACAGATTGCGCGGCGCACTGACTCGCAGCCGATCCCCCACGCGCAGTTGCTGGTGCAACCAGCGCGAGCCGCCACGGGAGTCTTCGGCCTGCTTGATCGCCAGCCGCACGCAGCCTTCGTCGGCCAGGTTGGTCAGCGAATACTGACGCACGACACCGCCGCCCAGTTGCACATCCACATGAGCGCCAGGCTCCCAGGTAAAGGGCAAGGGGCTGGCATCGGCCATGCACAATTCCAGCGCCAGGATGTCCTGGGCTTCTTCGCGCAAACCGCGCGCTTTCATCTCCACCCAGCTCATCGCCGTACCCCGGCTCGCCGCTGCAACTCAAGCACGGCGGCACTGGCTTGCCGACCTAATTCCATCAGGTCCAACCCCGGCACCTGGTCATCGGCCAACACCCGGCGCCCGCCCACCAACAGCGCCCGCAAGCTGGCGCGACCGCCGCTGGCAACCGGGCCTATGGCCATATCGTGCAAGCCGAAATAGCGCGGATCGTCGAGGCGGTAGACGGCGATATCCGCCGCTTTACCGACCTCCAGGGTGCCAAGGTCATCCAGGCCCAGCACCTGCGCACCACCGGCGGTGCCCCAGCGCACCACGTCTTCGATACTGGCGGCATCGGCGCCCCCCTCGAAGGTGCCGCCGGCATATTTAGGTTGTGCCAGTTCGCCTTTGCGCGCCCGCTGCAGCAGCCACGCGGCATGGGTTTCGCTCAGCATATCGGCGGCCTCGTTGGAGGCGGCGCCGTCCACGCCAATGGAGATCGGTACACCAGCCGCCTCCAGCTCCGGCAGGTTGGCGATGCCGCTGCCCAGGCGCCCGTTGCTCTGTGGGCAATGGGCGATACCGGTGCCGGTCTGGCCCAGCAACTGGATTTCTTCGGGCAGCAGTTTCACCAGATGGGCGAACCACACATCCGGGCCAAGCCAATCCTGCTCGGCGCAGAACTGCACCGGGATCATACCGAACTTGGCTTTGGCGGCATCCAGGTAATCCACGGTTTCGGACAGATGACTGTGCATGCGCAAGCCCAGCCGGCGCGCCACCTGGGCGGTCTCGCGCAGCTCGGCCGGGGTGGTGGAGTGCAAGGTGGTGGTGGGCGCCATCACGATGCGCCGGCGCGCATCGGCGGCGGGGTCGTGATAGCGCGCGGTCAGGCGTTCGACGTCGGCCAAATAGGCATCGAGTGTTTCCGGGCGCATGGCTTGCGGCAACTCGGCTTCCAATTGCCGGGTCTGGGTGGCGCCGCCTCGACAGAGGACAAAACGCAGGCCCAGGGCATCGGCTTCTTCGAACAGAATCGCCGCGCTGTCGAACGGCATACCGGGGTAATACAGGTAGTGGTGGTCGGCCACCGTGGCGCAGCCCGAGCGCAGCAATTCCAGCAGGCCAATGCGCGCGGCCAGGCGGAAGCTGTGCTCGTCGAACGCGCCACGAAAGCGGTATGGCGTGGCGGCGAGCCACGGGGTTAGGGACTGGTTCAGGCCCTCGGGCTCGCCCTTGAGCAGCGATTGGAACAGGTGGTGGTGGGTGTTGATCCAGGCCGGATAAATCACGCAATCGCGGGCATCGATCTGCGCCTCGCCAGGTTGTGGTTGCAGCTGGCCAATGGCGGCAATACGGCCGTCGACGATACGGATATCCGGCCCGGCATGGCGGGCATCCAAACCGCGTTTGCCGGTGAGGATGGCGCTGGCGTTGCGGATCAGCCAGGTGGTGTCAGTCATTGCATGCATCTCCAAAAAACATCAGCCCTGCTCACTCT
>JBCECW010000482.1:0-3757 GCA_039207785.1 Pseudomonas sp.
GAATAGTACGGGTCCCAGATCACCCAGGCATCCACACTGCCCTGCTCAAAGGCGGCGCGGGCATCGGCGGGTGACAGATACACCGGCTGGATATCGCTAAACGCCAGGCCGGCTTTATTCAGCGCGCGCAGCAGCAAATTGTGCGAGCTGGAGCCCTTCTGAAACGCCACTTTCTTGCCCTTGAGCTCGGCCACGCTGTGGATCGGGCTGTTATTGCCCACCACAATCACCTCGGCCTGCGGCTTGGCTGGCTCGGCGGCGATATACAGCAGATCGGCGCCAGCCGCCTGGGCAAACAGCGGGGGAATATCGCCGGTGGACCCCACATCCAGCGCGCCGATATTCAAGGCTTCCAGCATCTGCGGGCCAGCGGGAAATTCGATCCATTTGATCTGCGTGTTGGCGAAGCGTTTTTCCAGCAGCTTGTGCTCCTTGGCCAGCACCAGGCTGGCCGAGCCTTTCTGGTAGCCGATACGCAAGCTCGCCGGATCGGCAAACGCCAACTGGCTGGTGGCCGCCAACGCCAGCAGCGCGGCGGCCCATTTCAATACAGGCATGGTTACTCCCAGTCGGTGGAGGGTTTTTCCCAGAGGTTGATTCCGCCTTCGACGGCAAAGCGGTCGATCTCGGCGAGCTCTTCAGGGCTAAAGGCCAGGTTCTTCAGGGCAGCGACGTTTTCGATGATCTGCTCTGGGTGGCTGGCGCCGATCAACGCCGAGGTTACCCGCGGGTCGCGCAGGGTCCAGGCCAGGGCCAGTTGCGCCAGGCTCTGGCCACGGCGCTTGGCAATTTCATTGAGGTTGCGCACGCGTTCGATATTGGCGTCCGACAAGTGCGAGGGCAGCAACGAGCCGCCGCCCGGGCGATTGACCCGCGAATCCTGCGGCACGCCATTGAGGTATTTGTCGCTCAGTAGCCCCTGGGCCAAGGCGGTAAACACGATAACGCCGGCGCCGACTTCCTCGGTGGCATCCAGCAAATCTTTTTCGATCCAGCGGTTCAGCAGGTTGTAGGCCGGCTGGTGAATCAGCAGCGGCACCTTGCGCTCGCGCAGCAAGGCGGTGAGCTCACGGGTTTTGCCCGCCGAGTAGGACGAGATGCCGATATACAGGGCCTTGCCCTGCTCGACGATGCTGGCCAGGGCGCCGGCGGTTTCTTCCAGCGGCGTATGCGGGTCATAGCGGTGCGAATAAAAGATATCGACATAGTCCAGGCCCAGGCGCTGCAGGCTCTGGTCGAGGCTGGAAATCAGGTATTTGCGCGAGCTGCCGCCCTGGCCATAGGGGCCTGGCCACATATCCCAACCGGCCTTGCTGGAAATAATCAGCTCGTCGCGGTGGGCGCTGAAGTCTTCCTTGAGCAGGCGGCCAAAATTGGTTTCGGCGCTGCCATAGGGCGGGCCGTAGTTATTGGCCAGGTCGAAGTGATTGATCCCCAGGTCGAAGGCCGTGTGCAGTAACGCGCGCTGGGTAGCAATCGGCGTGGCATCACCGAAGTTGTGCCACAAGCCCAGGGACAAGGCCGGCAATACCAGGCCGCTGCGGCCGACACGGCGGTACGGCATGGATTGGTAGCGATCAGGGTTGGCAAGGTAAGTCATGGGCAATCCTCATGTTCGTAGGGTGTGCTCCGCGCACCGGGCGGTTTGCCACGAGAACGCCTGGTGCGCGGAGCCCACCCCACGAGAAATTAGAAAAACTGATTGTTAGGGCGTTGCAGGCCCAGGTGTTCACGCAGGGTGCTGCCCTGATACTGAGTGCGGAACAGGCCGCGGCGTTGCAGTTCAGGCACCACATGGGTGGCGAAATCTTCCAGCCCGGCCGGCAAGTGCGGTACCAGCACATTAAAGCCATCGGCAGCGCGGCCTTCGAACCAGGCTTGCAGTTCATCGGCGATATCGCTGGCGGTGCCGATCAGGCTGTAGTGCCCGCGCCCGCCGGCAATACGCCGGCCCAGTTGGGCCAGGGTCAGGTTCTCGGCGCCGGCCAGTTCGGTCAGCAGTTTCTGCCGGCTTTGCTGGCCGTTTTCGGTCAGCGGCAACTCGGGCAACGGGCCATCCAGCGGGTAGTTGGACAGATCGAAATTGCCCAGCATGCGGCCCAGCAAGGCCACGCCGACCTTGGGCTCGACCAGTTCCTGGAACTGCTCGAATTTTTCCTGCGCCTGGCTGCGGCTATCGCCCACCACGACAAAGACGCCGGGCATGATTTTTAGCGAGTCTTCACTGCGACCGAACGCGGCCAGACGGCCTTTGATATCGGCATAAAACACCTGCGCCTTGGCCAGCGAGGTTTGTGCGGTAAACACCACTTCGGCGGTTTCGGCGGCCAGCGCGCGGCCGGTTTCCGAGGAACCGGCCTGCACAATCACCGGGCGGCCCTGGGGCGAGCGCGCGACGTTAAGCGGGCCCTGCACCTTGAAGTGTTCGCCGCTGTGGTTGAGCACATGCAGCTTGGCCGGGTCGTAGAACTGGCCGCTGGTTTTGTCGCGCGTAAAGGCATCGTCGGCCCAGCTGTCCCACAGGCCGGTGACCACCTGATGGAATTCACGGGCACGGGCATAGCGTTCGGCGTGGGGAATATGGGCGTCGCGGCCAAAGTTATAGGCCTCTGCGGCGGCATCGCTGGTGACCAGGTTCCAACCGGCGCGGCCGCCGGAAAGATGGTCCAGCGAGGCGAATTTACGTGCCACATGGTAGGGCTCGTTGTAGCTGGTGGTGACGGTACTGATCAGGCCGATACGCTCGGTCACGGCGCTCAGAGCCGACAGCAGCGTCAGCGGCTCGAAATACACCGAGCGTGAGGTATGGCTGGCGATGGCATCGGTGCTGGCGGCCACGCTATCGGCGACAAACAGCGTATCGAAACAGGCCGCTTCGGCGATCTGGGCGGCGCGTTTGTAGCTGGCAAAATCCAGCGGGTTGGCCTGCACAGCCGCGTGACGCCAGGCGGCGATATGGTGTCCGCCGGCCATTAGAAAGGCGCCCAGACTCAGTTGACGCGGTTGCTTGCTCATAACAAAGGGTCCTGCTCTGACGGAAAAACCGTGGCGCGCTCTACGGCGGTTGCCACGGGGTTTTGCACGCAGTGGTTACTCGGTTTCGTAGGGTGCGCTCCGCGCACCATGGCGTTTGCGGGGCAAGGGCTGGTACGCGGAGCGCACCCTACGGGGACAGCGTTGGGTTAGAAGTCTTTGTGCAGCTCTACGCCGAAGTAGCGTTCGTCATCACGCGGCACGGAGCGGTAGGCGTAGTTGAGCACCGGGTAGCCGTTATAGGCCAAGCCGTTGGAGTAGCTCTTGTCCGCCAGGTTTTTGCCCAGCAGTGCCACACGCCAGCCCTGGTTGTAGTTGGCCAGGGCCACGCTGGCGTTCCAGATGCCATAGGCGCCCTGAATGGTGTTGGGGTTCTGGTCGAGGCTGTATTGCACCTCGTCCTGCCAGGCGTAGTCGGTGCTCAGCTCGATATCCAGGCCGTTGTCCAACGGGATGGTGTAGTCGCCGCGTACATAGGTTTTCCAGTCCGGGCTGAATGGCAATGGCTTGCCGTTGACGTCGCAGTTGGCCGCCGCGTTGGCCGGGCAGCTGAACTCGTCGACCCGGGCCTTGGTGTAGGCCAGTGCGCCGGAGAGCTTGAACTGACTGGTGACCTGGAAGGCGGTATCCAGTTCGACGCCTTCGGTGGTCACGCTACCGGCGTTGATCAGGCGGGTTACCACGGTGCTGCCGACCACGTCGGAGACGTGGGCCTGGTCGTTGT
>JBCECW010000483.1:0-1014 GCA_039207785.1 Pseudomonas sp.
GACAGCCTCCCGCCTTTGCTTAATCATTCACACAGCAAAACTCGCTTGGTCTTACAGCCCACCGCTCTATAATCGCCCCCTTGCGTGATGGAGGCCTACATGAGCGCGATTCAAATCAAGTCCCCCGCCCTAACCCTCAAAGCTGGCAGCACCGCCCTGGCGCGGATTCGCGAGCGCGGCTTGGCGCCCGCCGATGTCGGCATCCTGCCTGGCGCAGCCGGCGGCCCGAAAGCCTTGGGCATCCAGGGGCTGGACCTGGCGCTATTCGGCGACTGGCTGCCACGAGCACCGCGCCAACGCTCACTGATTGGCGCCTCCATCGGCTCCTGGCGCTTTGCCAGCGCTTGCCTGCCCGATGCCGCCGCCGGTATCCAGCGCCTGGGCGAGCTGTATACCCAGCAGCGTTTCAACAAAGGCGTGACCATGGCCGAGGTGTCGCAAAGTTGCGTGCGCATGCTCGATGACCTGCTCGATGGCCAGGACGCCCACGTGCTGAGCAACCCGCACTACAGCCTGAATATCATGGTGGTAAAAAGCCTCGGCCTGCTCGCGCAGGACCGTCGCAGCACCCTCGGGCTCGGTTTGTCGTCGGTGATCGGCAATAACCTGCTCGGCCGCCCGCGTCTGTCGCGGCATTTCGAGCGGGTGATTCTGCATGACGCGCGCACTCCGCCACCGTTGCATGCCCTTAGCGACTTCCCCTCGCGCCTGCTGCACCTGGATGTCGGCAACCTGCGCCATGCACTGCTGGCCTCCGGCTCCATTCCCATGGTGATGGAAGGCGTGCGCGATATTCCGGGTGCCGGCGCCGGCACCTATCGCGACGGCGGCCTGCTGGATTACCACCTCGACCTGCCCTACAGCGGCGACGACGTGGTGCTCTACCCGCACTTCACCGACAAAGTGATTCCCGGCTGGTTCGACAAAGGCCTGCCGTGGCGCAAAGGCGATAACGGCCGCCTGCAAAACGTGCTGCTGCTGGCGCCATCCCGCGACTACCTGGCCGCACTGCCC
>JBCECW010000483.1:1024-3755 GCA_039207785.1 Pseudomonas sp.
CTGCCCCACGGCAAGCTGCCCGACCGTAAAGACTTCACCCGCTACCTGGGCGATGACAGCGGCCGCGAGCGCTACTGGCGCACCGCCATGGACGCCAGCCGGCGCCTGGGCGACGAGTTTCTCGAACTGGTGGACAACAACAAGCTGGGCGAGCGCCTGCAGCCTCTATAAAAGAAGCGTTAAACCAAGGACCGGTTATGAAGCTTGCAGTTGCCATCATTCATGGCATTGGTACCCAACCTCAGCAATTGAACGCCGAGGGCCACCATCTGTTTGCTCAGGGCTTGATCGCCTCATTACGCAGGCGGCTCGGCGCTGACGCCGAGCAGGTGGCCTTTCAAAGCCTGTACTGGGCCAATGTGCTGGATGACCGCGAGTTCGCCTACCTGGAAAAGCTCGATGCCGAGCCGGTGACCTGGCGCTGGCTGCGCCGCGCCGTGACCTTGTTTCTCGGCGATGCCAGCGGCTACCGCAAGGTCAGCGAGGCCTACGACACCACCTACCAGGAAGTGCACCAGACGGTGCGCCAGGGCCTGCAAGCGCTGCGCGCCAAAGTCGGCGCCGAGACGCCGCTGGTGGTGCTCGCCCATTCGTTGGGCGGGCATATCTTTTCCAACTACGCCTGGGACCAGCAGCAACTCAATGCCAGCCCCAGCTGTCCGCTCGATCCGTTTCTGGGCCTGGAAACCCTGGCCGGGCTGATCACCTTTGGCTGCAATATCCCGCTGTTCACCTTTGCCTATAACCCGGTGCTGCCGATTCGTTTTCCCGGCCATTGCCTGAGCCCCGCCGTGCGCGAACAGGCACGCTGGCTTAACCTCTATGCACCGGCCGATGCCCTGGGCTACCCGCTGCGGCCGCTGCCCAACTATGCCGCCGTGGTCAGTGAGGACCGCGCCATGGCCGTGGGGCCCTGGTACAAACGGCACACCCCCTTGAGTCATATGGAGTACTGGAACGATGGTGGTTTTCACGCCTATGTGGCGGATTATCTGCATCAGTTGCTGCCTGCTTGCAGCGACTGAAAGCCAGGCCGCGCTAGACCCGCAAGGCCAGGAAGAAGTCGGCAAATTGCTCGCCTTCGTGGAAAACAGCGGCTGCAGCTTTATCCGTAACGGCAGCGCCTACGACGGCAAGGAAGCCCGTATGCACCTGCAGCAAAAGCTCGACTACCTGGAAAACAAAGGCCTGGTGGACAGCAGCGAAGACTTTATCCAACGCGCCGCCACCGGCAGCAGCATCAGTGGCAAACCGTACAGCGTGGAATGCCAGGGGCAGACGCAGCCGTCGGCGGATTGGTTGAATGCAGAGCTCAAACGCATCCGCACCCCGCAATAGTTACGCCGCCCTCGTAGGGTGCGCTCCGCACACCGTTGCGATATCGGAAAATCGCTTGGTGCGCGGAGCACACCCTACGGGACAGAGGCTTAGTCGAGCTTCCCGGCCGGGCCAAAGAACTCGTAATGGCACTGCTCGCTCGGCACCCCGATCTCGCGCAGATGGCGGTTCACCTGAGCCATAAACGGTTGCGGGCCGAGGAAGTAGGCGTCCAGATCACGCTCCTCGGGCAACCACTCAGCCAGCCGCTCCTGAGTCAGAAAACCACTGGCCACTGCCCCATCCTCCTCGCGCGGCTCGCTGTAGCAGTAGAAGCGCTTGAGCTGCGGATGGGCCTGCGCCTTGCTCTGCAGCCAGTCCTGGAAACCATGCACGCCGCCATGCCGGGCGCAGTGAATAAAGTGAATCTCGCGACCGCTGGCCAGCGCCTGGTCGAGCATCGCCAGGGCCGGGGTAATGCCCACGCCAGCAGTGATCAAGGCCAGGGGCTTATCGGACGGTCGCAGGGTAAAGGCACCCGCTGGTGGAAATAGCTCCAGGCTGTCGCCCACCTGCAACTGCTTATGTAGATAGCCCGACACCCGCCCGCCCTTCTCGCGCTTGACGCTGATGCGGTACTCACGGCCATTCGGTGCGGCCGACAGCGAGTAGTTGCGGCGCAAGTCATCGCCATCAATCTCGATACGCAGGCCAATATATTGCCCCGGCTCAAAGGCCATCAGCGCCCCGCCATCGGCCGGCACAAAGTAGAACGAGGTGATTTCCTCACTCTCCACCACCTTGTTGGCCAGGCGGAATTGCCGGCCGCCACGCCAGCCGCCATCGGCTTGCTCGCTGTCGCTGTACATCTTTTCTTCGATGCCCATCAGCAGATTGGCCAGTTGCTGGTAAGCGGCACCCCAGGCGTCTATCACTTCATCGGTGGCCACCTCCTGGCCCAGCACTTCGCGGATGGCTTGCAGCAGGCAGCTGCCAACGATGGGGTAATGCTCCGGCAGAATCTGCAGGGCCACGTGCTTGTTGACGATCTGGCCTACCAGCGGGCCGAGGGCATCGAGGCGGTCGATAAACTTGGCGTACATCAGCACGGCATTGGCCAGGGCGCGGGCCTGGGCGCCGCTGGCCTGGTGGGTCTGGTTGAATAGCGGACGAACTTCGGGGTAGTCGCGCAGCATGGTGCTGTAGAAGTGCGTGGTCAGCGCTTCGCCGCCGGACTCCAGCAAGGGTACGGTGGCTTTGATCAAAGCGGTCTGCGGGGCACTGAGCATGTGTTCTCTCCTGGATCGTGGTAGGGTTTCTGCCACTGGTTATTCCAGTTTTCGTGCCAACTATTTTATTGTTTATTTTCAACAACTTATAAACAGACAAGTCATTTGGACCGCGAGTCCTTAGG
>JBCECW010000484.1:0-3754 GCA_039207785.1 Pseudomonas sp.
CCGCAAAAACGGCCATGTGCAGTACTACAAGATCGCCTCCAACACCGAGGCCCATGACGCCCTGCAGCAAAACACCGGCAGCGCCAAGGTCGACTACCGCTTGAACGATGCCTGGACCCTGACCAGCCAGACCTCGGGTACGCAGTCCGATTACCAGTCGTTGTTGGACTTCAACCAGGACCCGATCCTGGAACGGGACGTTACCCGCACCCAGGAAACCCACCTGTTCAGCCAGGAGCTGCGCATGGGCTATGAAGGCGAAACCCTGCGTGGTTTTGCCGGCACCTACTATGGCCGTACCAGCAATAACTTCCATGACGAACTGGTGTATAGCGGCACCACGGTGGCCACTGTCGAGGGCTATACCAAGATCCATAACAAAGCCGTATTTGGCGAAGTGAACTGGGACTTTGCCCCGGCCTGGACCCTGATCACCGGCCTACGCTACGACAACGAGAAAAACGAAACCACGGTCGACGACGAAATCGCCGGGCTGGGTACCTATGCGGAAAAAAGCTTTAGTGCGCTGCTGCCCAAGCTGGGGCTCGACTTCAATTTTGCTGACAGCCAGTACCTGGGCTTTATGGTGCAGCGCGGTTATCGCGGCGGTGGCGTAAACGTACGTGCCGGCAGCACCCATACGCCGTACGACCCGGAATACACCACCAACTACGAACTGTCGTACCGCGGCGCCTGGCTGGACGACAGCCTGCGCGCACGCGCCAACCTCTACTACACCGATTGGAAAGACCAGCAAGTCAGTGTGCTCGACCCTACCGGCAACTACTTCGAGATCTACAACGCTGCCCGCAGCACCATTCGCGGCCTGGAAGTGTTTGTTGAAAAGGACCTTGGCGAACGCCTGAAAGTGAACGCGGGCATGGCCTACACCGATGGCCGCTATAAAAGCTTCGACACCCCGGATGGCGACCGTGGTGGTGAAGCATTTCTCTACGCGCCCAAATACAAGGTCTCGGTCGGTGGCAGCTACCGCTTCGACATCGGCCTGACCTTTACCAGCGATGTGGTGTACCAGGAAGGCAGCCCCTCGGCGTACGACTTCGACAGCAACGGCAACGTCAGCCATACCCGTCGCAGCGATGACTATGTGCTGGTCAACCTCAATACCGAGTACGAACTGGGCAAAGGCGTGGCGGTATCGGGCTACGTGAAAAACCTGTTTGACGAAAAATACGTCACCAATAACCGCGCCGATATTCTCGATGTCGGCGCACCACGCACCCTTGGCGTGCTTTTGCGGTATGACATGTAACGCAATTAGCTCCCCTCTCCCGCTTGCGGGAGAGGGGCTGGGGGAGAGGGCCGCGGCAAAGTGCGGTCCGACCATAAACCGCAGCCCCTCTCCCTAACCCTCTCCCCGGAGGGGCGAGGGGACTGGATTTCGTAAGCTGCTTACTAACGCCGTCTAAACAACGGCCTGGGCTCAATCGCCGAACGGCCATACAACACACTCATCCCCGCCAACCCCTTTAGCGCATCCTCCACCGACTTATCTGCCCGCACCGCAAAACTATCGAACCCGCACTGGCGCATATGACTAAGCTGGTCGCGCAACACATCGCCCACCGCCCGCAATTCGCCGGTCCAGCCCAAGCGCCGACGCAGCAGATACGCCTGGCTATAACCACGCCCATCGCGAAAGCTGGGAAAGTCGATGGCGATCAGCGCTACATCGGCCAACAACGGTTGCAGGTTTTCCACCTCATCATCCGGCCCCAGCAACAGCGCATCTCCGGCTTGCCACTCGGCCAACGGCACAAGACGCACCTCTGGCCCCTCCTCGATCACCGGCTGCCCATCCATCAAGCGAATCAACTGGCTCATACAACGGCCTCCGTGCGGTACACCCGCTCTTTAAACGGCTCCAGGCCAATACGCTGCACGGTGTCGACAAAACGCTCCTGGTGTTCGCGGTAGTCGGTGAAAGTTTGCACGATGCGCTCGATTACCTGCGGCACCTGCTCGGCTGCAAACGAAGGGCCGATCACCTTGCCCAGCGCCGCCTGTTGCCCTTGCGCACCGCCCAGGGTGATCTGGTACCACTCGCTGCCGTTCTTATCGACGCCAAGGATGCCGATATTGCCAATATGGTGATGGCCGCAGGCATTCATGCAGCCGGAGATATTCAGGCTGAGTTCGCCGATATCGTGCAGGTAATCGAGGTTGTCAAAATGCGCCTGGATACCCTGGGCAATGGGGATGGACTTGGCATTGGCCAGCGAGCAATAGTCGCCGCCCGGGCAGGCGATGATATCGCTGAGCAAACCGATATTGGCGGTGCCCAGGCCCTGCTCGCAGGCGGCTTGCCAGAGGGCATAAAGGTCGCGTTTGCGCACATCCGGCAGCACGATATTTTGCTCATGGGCAATACGGATTTCGCCAAAACCAAAGCGCTCGGCCCAGTCGGCCACCGCGTCCATCTGCGCGCTGGTCACGTCGCCTGGTGGCAGTGCGGCGCCCGGTTTGGTCGACAGCACCACCGAGGCATAACCCGGCACCTTATGGGCTTTGACATTGCGCTCGGTCCAGCGCTGAAATGCCGCGCTGCTGGCCAGTTGGCTGCCGTAATCCAGATCCAGCTGCGGCAATGCTTCATAGGCCGGTGGCACAAAGGCGTTGGCCACGCGCTGGTACTCGGCATCGGTCAGTTCGGCCGGGCCGTCCTTGAGGTGCTGCCACTCACGCTCCACTTCAGCGGCAAAGGCCTCGATACCCAAGGCTTTCACCAGAATCTTGATCCGCGCCTTGTACTTGTTGTCACGCCGGCCATGGCGGTTATACACGCGCAAAATTGCCTCGACGTACGACAGCACGTGCTGCCACGGCAAACCATCGCGAATCTGCTGGGACAGGATGGGCGTACGCCCTAGCCCGCCGCCCACCATCACCCGCAAGAGCATCTCCCCGCTGGCAGCGCGGTACAGGTAAAGGCCGATATCGTGCATCTGGATGGCCGCGCGGTCTTCGTCTGCCGAGCACAGGGCAATCTTGAATTTGCGCGGCAAAAACAAGAACTCAGGGTTGACCGTCGACCATTGCCGCAGGATTTCGGCCAGCGGGCGTGGGTCCAGCAACTCATCAGCCGCTACCCCGGCAAAGGCCTCGGTGGTGATATTGCGCACGCAGTTGCCGGAGGTCTGGATGGCATGCATCTGCACCTCGGCCAGGCGCGCGAGGATATCGGGCACCTGCTCCAGGGCAATCCAGTTGAACTGGATATTCTGCCGGGTGGTGAAGTGGCCATAGTCGCGGTCGTAGTCACGGGCAATCGAGGCCAGGCAGCGCAACTGCTCGGCGCTTAGCGTGCCGTAGGGAATGGCCACGCGCAGCATATAGGCGTGCTTTTGCATATACAGGCCGTTCTGCAGACGCAGGGGCAGAAACTCTTCCTCGCTTAGCTCACCGCTCAGGCGGCGCTGCACCTGGTCGCGAAACTGCTCGACCCGCTCGCGCACCAGCGCGTGGTCGTATTCGTCGTATTGATACATAAGGCTGGCCCTCGGTTGGTGAGAGGGACTATGCCGGTGCGGCTGGTATGGAAACAGCGGCAGATGCGGGGATAAAAAGCGGATCAGACGACGAAGGTTGGTCCGACATTCTGGATCCCCGCCTGCGCGGGGACGACGGAGTTTTAGGCCCAACCTTAGTCGTACCCGCCCAGGCGGGGACCCCCACTCGTGAATAAAAATACCTCATGTGATCCGCATTTTTAAGTACAAACAGAGTCTGTTAT
>JBCECW010000485.1:0-469 GCA_039207785.1 Pseudomonas sp.
TAATTGTCATCATTGGCAATTATAGAGTTTTGCAACAGTGGATTTACGAGTTCTGTTACCAACTCGGCATGCCCCTCAAGTTTTGTAACCGGCGTCGAATCCTAATCGGCCCCAAAACCTACCGTGATACACGATTGGGACCGGCAGTGTACGGGAAAGGTTCAGGCGAGTCGACCGGCTTGCCGTACATCATCCCCGCGAACAGGCTATATGATTAGGCTCATAAGCGTTCTGTAGTAACGTGCCGATATTCTTGAGACCTGCCCTATGCCGCGTTCGCCGCGTTACCCCTTGCGCCAATGGATTTGGCGCGCCTTTGTGCAAAGCGCCCTGATTCCGCTGGTGTTGGTGGAGTCGGTGCTGATTGCTGTCTATCTGTTGACCAACACGGCCATCCGCGACACCCAACTCGATTACCTACAGCAGCGTGCGGCGCAGGATCTCACCGGCGCGGTGCAACGGGAGGGCG
>JBCECW010000485.1:479-3729 GCA_039207785.1 Pseudomonas sp.
GCCTGGAGGCGCAGGCCAAGGTCTACCAGGCTGCCACCGTGCGTGCCCTGGGTGACAAGACCTACCACGCCGATGAACTGGAGCGCTCGCGCTATTCGATAACGCCCGATGGCGTGCACTACACCCACCGTGATGACGGCCGCGCAGCGTCGTTCTATTCCAATGTCACGCCGGTGGATAAACAGGACCACGAAAAAGCCCTGCGCCTGTCGCGGGTCGATGTGCTGATGCGCTGGATCCGCGATGCCAACCCGCTGGTGTCGGCCCTGTATTTCAACAGTTGGGACAGCTACAACCGCATCTATCCCTTTTTTATGACCCCCGATCGCTATGCCCATGACATGGTGATCCCCGACTACAACTTCTATTACCTGGCCGATGCCAAGCACAACCCGCAGCGCAAGGTGGTGTGGACCGATGTGTACCTCGACCCCGCCGGCCAGGGCTGGATGATGTCGGCTATCGCCCCGGTATACACCGGCGACTTCCTCGAAGGCGTGGTCGGCCTGGATATCACCGTGGGGCAGATGGTCAGCGAAATCGGCAACCTGCAGGTGCCGTGGCATGGCTATGCCGTGCTGGTCAGCCGGGACCAGAAAGTGATCGCCTTGCCGGCCGCTGGCGAGCAGGATTTCGGCCTGAACGAACTCACCGAATACAGCTACGCCGAAGCCGTGCGCCGCGAGGTGCTCAAGCCCAATGACTTCGACCTCAAGGACCGCCGCGACCTGCAGCCGCTGTTGCAGGCGATGAACTCCAGCCACAGCGAGGTCAAGGAAGTACTGCTCGGCGGGCGCAAGCAACTGGTGGCCTGGAGCGAGATTCCGCAGACCGGCTGGCGCCTGCTGGTGGTTGTCGATGAGGCCAATATTTTCCAGGCCACCAATAACCTGGCCGAGCGTTACCAACAGCTGGGCTATCTGCTGATTGCCGGCCTGTTGTTTTTCTACCTGCTGTTTTTCGCCTGGATGTGGCGCCGCTCGCGCTTGCTGACGGCCAAGTTGGCCAAACCGATGGCCGATGTAATGGGCATGATGGGCGAGCTGGGGCGCGGCAATTTCAAGCCTGAGCCGGGTGATATCGAAATCGACGAACTGGCCTTTATGGCCGAGGCCGCCCAGCAGACCGGGCAGCATCTACAGGCCAGTGAAGACGAGCGCCACAAGGCGCAAACCCAACTGGAGCTGGTGCTGGAAAGCACCACCGAGAGCCTGTGGGAAGTCGAGGCGCGGAGCATGACCATCACCGTGCGCGGCCGCGGGGTGAAGCGCTATGGCCTGAATATCCAGTGCCTGACCTTTGCCGAATTCAACCAGCGTGTGCACCCCGACGACCTCGATCGCCTGCGCCAGCTGCGTTTTGGTTTTGCCGATAGCACCGAAGACACCTTCGAAGCCCAGTACCGTTTCGCCGATGCCGAAGGCAATTACGTCTGGCTGCTTAGCCGCGGCAAGGTGCTGGAGCGTGATGCCAGGGGCCGGGCGCTGCGGGTGGCCGGTACCCATGTGGATATCTCCAGCCTCAAGCAGGTGCAGGAAGACCTGCGCCGCACCAGCCTGGAAGCCCAGGAGGCCAGCCAGGCCAAAAGCCGTTTCCTGTCCAGCATGAGCCATGAATTGCGCACCCCGCTCAATGCCATCTACGGCTTTGCCCAGTTGATCGAGCTGGATGCCCAAGAGCAGCCCGGCAGCGAACAGCAGGCCGATTACGCGCGGGAAATCGTGAACGCCAGCCGCCATCTGACGGCGCTGGTGGAAGATATTCTCGACCTCTCCAGTATTGAAAGCCGCCGCCAGCAATTGCGCTTCTCGGCCGTCGATGTGGCGGACCTGCTGCGCAGCTGTGCCGAACTGGTGCTGCCTGAAGCCTTACAACGCGGCCAGCAATTGCAGGTGATGGCCACTGAGCAGGCCGGGCTGTTTGTCTGGGCCGACGTGCGCCGGGTGCGCCAGGTGTTGCTTAACCTGTTGTCCAACGCGATCAAGTACAACAGCCCGCAGGGCCTGGTCAGCCTGGGCTTCGAGGTGCGTTCCACTGGTATTCGGCTATGGGTGCAAGACACCGGCCCGGGTCTTAGTGATGAACAACAGGCCAAGCTATTTCAGCCGTTTCAACGGCTGGGCTGGGAAAACTCCACCATTCCCGGCGCAGGTATCGGCCTTGTGTTAAGCCGCGAACTGGCGGAATTGATGAACGGCGAGCTGGGCCTGTTGAGCACGCCCGGTATCGGCAGTCGCTTCTGGATCGACCTGCCCAGCAGCGCAGCGCCGGATACCAGCGCACAAACTTCGACCGAGCCCGTCGAGGAGGCCAAGGAACTCGCCGCCGTGTTGTGCGTGGAAGACCACCCGGCCTGTATGCGCGTGCTGCAGGAGGGACTGCGGGAAATGGCCGATGTGCGTGGCGCGGCGTCTATCCAGCGTGCCTATGCGGTATTGGAAAGCTTTACCCCGGACCTGCTGCTGTTGGACCTGGACCTGCCCGACGGCGACGGCCTGCATATCCTCGACATGATGCGGCGCACACCGCACCTCAGCGAGGTGCCGGTGCTGGTGGTCAGCGCGGCGGCCGATGAAGAGGTGTTTGCCGACGCCATCCGCCGCGGTGCCCAGGCCTGCCTGGCCAAGCCCATCGACCTGCAGCAGTTGCGGCAACGGGCGCTGAAGCTGCTGGAGGATGTGGTGGTGATTGATCGTTAGCGGCGCCGATCGGCTGCGCGTCGGCATTGCTGCATTGAAATGCTCTAGCTCGCTCGATCTTGAATGGCGAATACCCATCCTCGAGGCATAAAAAAACCGGCGCTAAGCCGGTTTTTTTATGGACGTGTAACGCCGAATCAGCTGCCGTTACCAGGGCCGCTGCCCTCGTTGTTTGGCGCTTCCAGGCGTTGCACCGCCATGGCGGAGACTTCCACGCATTTTTTGTCATCACCGGCAGCCTGGGCATCTTTGGCCTTGGTCTGCAGCTCGGTGACTTCGGTTTTCAGCGATTCGCTCAAGGTGGCCTCTTTGGTGGTGAGGGTGTCCTTGATTTTCTGCAGGTTGGCGTCGCACAGGTCGGCGGCGAAAACAGGTGATGCCATCAGGGTCGCGGACAAGAGTGCCGCTGAGTACAGGGCGGTGCGCTTCATGGTGAATCTCCTTCTCGGGGCTGCAGCTCTCGTCCAGAACCCTTGATTGGGCCCGCGGAGCCGTGAGGGGCGAGACTGTCAAAACCCGCGATTTCCTGCGGGCTTATACAGATGGACTGG
>JBCECW010000486.1:0-3727 GCA_039207785.1 Pseudomonas sp.
CGGCCCCTCTCCCTAACCCTCTCCCACACGTGGGAGAGGGGACTGATCGCGTGCGGAGGTAGCCTTACGTCACCCCTCGCCCGCTTGCGGGAGAGGGGCCGGGGGAGAGGGCAAGCCTTTACTCGGTCAAACCCTCGCAGCAGTCTTGGGCTTATACGCACAATACCCCGGCCGTGGCCCCACCTTGGGGTGATTACGGCACGTATCCGGCCGCTGGTCATAGATCGTGCACAAGCGCGTTTTGCGATCCAGGTACAGGCAATCGTTATTGCCCATCCGCGTCAGCGTATAGATGCCGTACTTCTGGTTGAAACGCTCAACCACGCCGTCTTTCATCAAGCGCTTGGCGATCTGCTTGGGCGGCTCGCTGCGCTCGAATTCCTGCACCAGGCCGATACGCAACAGGTCGGCGAACTTCACTTCCACCGGCATGGTGCAGCAACTGGAAACGCAGCTGCTGCACATGCTGCGTTCGTATTTGATCCAGGTGTCGGTGCGGTCGAGTTCGGCACCCACTACCAATAGCTTTGTCATGGCCGGTAGAGCTCAGGGGGATATGGGGGGCGGCATCATAGCGAGATTGGTGAAATTGTGAACAACCATCCGCCGATTCGCGCAGAACGTGCGCTGGTAGTGGCGGTGGGCCAGGGTAGGGCGGATATACTCGCGCTCTTGCAGGCCACGGCCTGCGTGAGCTGGACAGGGATGCTCACGCGCGGCATGTGACGTGGCCGCCATGCGGGCTGTCATTGGCTGGCACCTCGTTCTGACTAGGAAGCACTGCATGCAATGGATTTTCATGCTGGTCGGTCTGCTTATCGGCGTTTCGCTGGATGAGTCGATCACGGAGGGTTTGCTCGGCGCCCTGCTGGGCTTTGCTGTCGGCCAATGGCTGCAGTTGCGTCAGCTCGCGCAGCGCAACGAGGAGCTGCAAGCCAAGCTGACGGCCTTTGCCGATCGTTTCGAGAACGGCACCCATGCTGTCAGCGCCCGGCTCAGTGAGCTGGAGCAGCGGCTGGCCAGCGGTACGCCGCCGCCGAGCGAACCCGCCAGCGCGGCCCAGGAAGCAGTGGTAACGGCCGACGAGCTGGAGTTTATTCTCGAGCTGGACCCTCAGCCGATTGCCCCTGTCGCAGAAGAAACCGAATTGGTTTTCGAGCTGCCGCCGGAACTGCTGTCCACGCCCGCCGCGCCGATTACCGCCGCGCCCCAGCAACGGGTCGACGACTGGACCCGCGAGCCCGTCGCCCCGCGCCAACCGCCAAGCCCGCCGCCACCACGCGAACCCAACCTGGTCGAGCGCGGTTTCAGCGCAGCGAAAAACTGGCTGTTCGGCGGCAATACCGTGCTGCGGATCGGCGTGGTGCTGTTGTTCCTGGGGCTGGCATTTCTGTTGCGCTATGCCACCGAAGGCATGGTGGTGCCGGTCGAGGTGCGCTATGCCGGGGTGGCCGCCAGCGCCGTGGCCTTGCTGGCGCTGGGCTGGTGGTTACGGCGCAGAAACCCCAACTATGCGTTGATGCTGCAGGGCACCGGGATTGCCGTGCTGTACCTGACCACCTTTGCCGCCTTCCGCTTGCACCCGCTGCTTGAGCCGAAAATGGCCTTGAGTCTGTTGGTGGTGGTGACCATCTGCTCGGCGATTTTGGCTGTCACACAGAACGCCATGGCCCTGGCCGCCGTTGCCGCACTCGGCGGGTTTGCCGCGCCAATCCTGACGTCTACCGGTAGCGGCAACCATGTAGCGCTGTTCTCCTATTTCATCCTGCTGAACAGCGGCATTCTCGCCATCGCCTGGTTCAAGGCCTGGCGGCCGCTGAACCTGATCGGCTTTGTCGGCACTTTTGGCATCGGTTTCGCCTGGGGCGCGCGTTCCTATACCCCGGAATTGCTGTGGAGCACCGAGCCGTTCCTGGTGGTGTTTTTCCTGATGTACGTGGCCATCGGCTTGCTGTTTGCCCGGCGCAAATTGCGCGAGCTAAGCGACGGCCCGGCGGACGACAGCCGTGAGACGCTGCTGAGCTGGTCGCGCCGCCAGGGTGACTATGTCGACGGCACGATGCTGTTTGGTCCACCCCTGGTGGGCTTTGGCCTGCAGTTTGCGCTGGTGCAGCACCTGGAATTTGCCGCGGCCTTTAGCGCCCTGGCCATGGGCCTGCTGTATATGCTGATCGCTCGCGTGCTGGTTGGCCGCGCTCCGGGGCGGGCCTTGCTGCTGGTGGAAACCTGCCTGGCGCTGGGGGTGATCTTTGGCTCGTTGGCCATTCCCCTGGGCCTGGATGCACGCTGGACCTCGGCGGCCTGGGCTGTAGAGGGCGCGGGGATTTTCTGGCTCGGCTTGCGCCAGCAGCGGCCATTGGCACGGGCTTTTGCCATGCTGCTGCAATTGGGCGCGGCCCTGGCGTTTCTGGCCGACCTGCGCGGCGGTGTCACCTCGCTGCTCTACGGTTCGTGGCTGGGCGCGCTGATGCTTGGCCTGGCCTTGCTGTTCAGCCATTACCAGCTGCGCAAGGCTACGCCCGAACAGGCCAAGGATTGGGAGCGCCGTGGCCTGCCGGTTTTGGCGGTGCTGGGCCTGACCTTCCTCTACCTGCTGGCCCCGCTCAACCTGCGGGCCGAAGCCACGGCCATCGTCTGGGCACTGGCGGGCCTGGCGACCTTGTTTGTCGGTCTGCGTATTCACGCCCGCAGCTTTCTGTTTACCGCCTTTGGCGTGCAACTGGTGGGCGGTGCGTTGTTCCTGCTGCAACTGCGTGGCGCCACGGGGGATGACAGCGGCGTATTCAGCGCCGGCTGGCGTGGGCTGGTGGTGGCGTCGCTGATCGGCCTGGCGCTGATTGGCGGCATGCTGGTGGCCGCGCGCGACAAACAGGTGCGCGAGGACACCGGGCTGATGCGCGGCCTGTCGCTGGTGCTGCTGGTGGGGCTGGTATTTATCAACCTGGCGGTGCTGTTTGTGCTGCCTTGGCAGACCGCCAGCGCGGTATGGGCGGGTAGTGGGCTGCTGATCGTCTGGCTCAGCCTGCACCTGCAACAGCGCGCCAGTTTTGTCTTTGGCCTGCTGCTGCAGATACTCGGCGGCGTGGCGTTTCTGGCCGCCAGCCCGCTATTGCTCGGCCCGCTCAGTGGCGAGGGGCTGCGGCCTTTGGCCCATGCCGGTTTCTGGACCCCGGCGACCCTGGCGCTGGCCGCCCTGGTCGGCGCCTGGCGGCTGATGCGTGCGGCGCGTAATGACGCCGACGCCATGGGCTCGCTTAGCCTGGAGCGCCTGTCGCAATTGCTGGTGGTGTGGGGCGCCGGTTGGTGGGTGTTGACGGCCGTCAGCGAAGTGCTGCGCTTTGCCGAGCCGACGTTGCAGGTGCCGTTGTTGCTGATCGTCGCGGCGGCCAGTGTGGCCCTGTGGGCCTGGCTGGCTGCGCGGGAAAACTGGCAGGCGTTGGCCTTGCTCGTACCCTTGCTGGTGCCGGCCGCTGGCGTGGCCTTGCTCTACGCCTGGCAGGTCGACTATCACCCGGCCGCACGCTTTGGCTGGCTGGGCTGGGGCCTGGTCTTCGCGGTGCACCTGTGGTCGCTGCGGCGCCTGGCCAAGGCGTTGCCGGCCAATGCCCTGAGTGCCGCCCATGTGCTCGGCTGCTGGCTGATCCTCGGCGTGCTGGCACTGGAGCTGCGTTACCTGCTCTATGTGCTGTCGGACCACTACAACGCCTGGCGCTGGCTGGGCTGGGCG
>JBCECW010000487.1:0-3727 GCA_039207785.1 Pseudomonas sp.
GTACTAGGGTTCCCGACCGGCTGCGCTGTTAGCGTCTTGTGCCCTGACGGGGTCGGCACTTAGGGTGACGGCACCTGTGTTTAGGCGAAAAAGGCAAGGAATGCTTATGTCGGCAACGGCAGTCCCCCCCCACGATACGGAGCGCGCGCAAGCCGTGGTGCGCCTGGTGATTGCGCCGCTGGCCACCTGCTACATGCTGTGGGTGAACTACGAGGCGATTCTGGCAGACGATCCGGCGTGGCTGATCTCCATACTGGGCGCGCTGTTTTGCGCGGTGTCGGTGCTGCTCTGGCTGGATATCCGGCGCCGCCCGGGGCATTTCCCGCTGCGCCGATTTTTCGCCATGGCCATCGACTTTGGCTGCATCACCCTCACCCTGTCCGCTGGCGAGGAAGCCATGCTGCCGGTGTACGGCATCCTGCAGTGGGTCACGGTGGGTTATGGCTTGCGTTATGGCTCGCGCTACCTGCTGCTGGCGACCCTGCTGGCCGTGCTGAGCCTGACCATCACCACCTGTTATTCGGCCTACTGGCAATCCCAGCCGTTTTTGGTAGTGACCCTGTTTATCACCACGCTGATGGTGCCCGGCTATATGCATGCGCTGCTGACGCGCTGGCGCCAGGCCGCCGAGGCCGAGCGTGCGGCCAACCTGGCCAAGTCGCAATTCCTGGCCCAGGCCAGCCATGATCTGCGCCAGCCTATCCACTCCATCAGCCTGTTCACCGCCGTGCTGCGCGACGGCAACCTGGGCCATGAACAGCAGCGCCTGGTGGACAATATCGACAAGTCGCTGCACAGCGTGTCGCGCCTGTTTCGCTCCATTCTCGATATGTATTCGCTGGACAGCGGCCGCGTGGTGCCGCACCCGGAGCCGTTGGCCCTGCATAGCCTGTTGCAGCAATTGATCCAGCAGAACACCGAAGCCGCTCGCTGGGCTGGCGTGGATATTCGCCTGCGTTGCCCGCCGGTGTATGTGCGCGCCGACCCGGGCCTGCTGAGCACCATGCTGCAGAACCTGATTTCCAATGCCCTGAAATACGCTCCGGGGCAGCCGCTGCTGATTGGCTGCCGGCGGCGCGGCGCCAGCCTTTCGGTGGCGGTGTATGACCAGGGGCGTGGCATTGCCGATGGCCACCTGGGGCTGATTTTCGATGAGTTTTTCCGTGTGCGGCAGGCGCGTGACAAAGACGTGGAGGGCATGGGCCTGGGCCTGGCCATCGTCAAGCGCCTGGGCGAACTGATGGCCCTGGAGGTGCGCATCCGTTCCGTACTGGGGCAGGGCACGCAGGTGGCCATCGATGGCTTGCCCATCGTCGCGGCGCCGCTGCAGCGCCCGCGCAGTAGCGCCTCGCCGAGCGTGGCCCCGCGTATGCTCGATGGCCTGCGGGTCTGCCTGATCGAGGATGACCACAACGTGCTGCTGGCCACGGCCACCTTGTTGCAGAAGTGGGGCTGCCAGGTCGACACCTTTGTCACGACGCCCGATACGCTCAATCGCTTCGACCTGGTCATCACCGACTTCGACCTCGGCACCGAGGCCTCGGGCGCCGATTGCATTGCCCATATCCGCCAACTGAGTGGGCGGAATATTCCGGCGATCATCATGACCGGCCACGATGTGCGCCGGGTGCAGGAGGCGGTAAACGACGAGGGAATTCCGGTGCTGCCCAAGCCGGTGCACCCGGCGGAGCTGCGTTCGTTGTTGGTGGCCTTGAAGCTGGAGCGCCAGGCGAGCTGAGGGCTCAGCTCAACCCGGCTTTCGCGGCGATGGCGGCGGCGGCCGCGCGGCTGCTGACATCCAGGGTATGCAGCAGCGATGACACATGCAGGCGCACGGTAAAGGGCGAGATCGCCAGCTCGCGGGCGATTTCCTTGTTCGACAGCCCGCGTGCCACCAGCAGCAACACCTCCTGCTGGCGGGGCGTCAACTGGTCGAGGGCATGGCCTTCCTTGGCAAAGGCAGGCAAGCCGGCCGGGCCCAGGGTCAGGACAAAATCGCCGGCGCTGACCGCCTGCAACGCCTCGGCTATTTCGTCCGGCGGGGTGGCCTTGCCGATAAAACCATCGGCACCGGCGGCCAGCACCTCATCGATCAATGCGCGGTTTTCCACCATCGATACGATCACCAGCGAGCTGCGTTTGAAGGCCTGGCGCAGGGCACTGATGGCGTCAGGGGATTGCCCGGGAAAGAGCAGGTCCAGCAGAAACAGACGCGGAGGGTCGCCAGCCTTGGCCAGCTGCAACACCTCATCCATGCTGCCTGCCTCAAGGATGCAGGCCGCGGGAAACAGGCGCTGGACAATGCCGCACAAGCCCTCGCGGAATACGGGGTGGTCGTCGGCGACAATGATGCGATCTTGTTGTTGTTCGGCTTGGCGCGCACATTCAGTCATCGGCCAAGCCTAAAGGCATCTGCCGGACGGTGCCAGCACCTGGTTCTCAGTCTGACGGACTGCACCCCACGCGCTTGCCGGCTGCCGGCGTCACTTGTGCTCCTGAGCCATCAACTTGTTGCAGTACTCATCCATCACCTTCACTTTTTCCGGGTTCTGGCTTGAGCGGTCCTGGGCCAGGGTCAGGCGGCATTTGGCTTGCTCGCTTAACTGCAGGGTCTTGGGAAATGCCGCCGGGGCGGGTTGGCTGGGCAGGGTGGCGATGGCCTGGCGTTGATAGAAAATGCCATTGCCGCCGGAGGTGCGGGTGGCGACAAAGCCATCCGGCGCCGCAAGCAGTTGCGCTTCCATGGACGCGGGTGGCTTCTCGGGGGTGAGGACCTGGTAGGTGATGGCGCTGCTGACGACGCACACCAGGGTAAACAGGATGATCACAGGGATAACTCGCATCGGTGCGCGCCTCGGCTAAGTGTTCACCGGTAAAGGCGACGCGCCCTGCGCCGTAATTAAGCGATGCTACAAATCAAGCCTTATCCTCGCGGAAACGCGATAAGTATTAGCAAAACGCCTACCTGCGCTAGTTACAAGCGGCAATTGCTTGGCGACGCAGCGCAGTATTTTGCACCGCCAGTGCGGCTTGGACACAAGCATCCGCGCTTGCTCCGGACGGCGAACTGGCGAGCGTTGGCTGTTTAACCAAACCATCAAGCGCAGCCTCCCACTGTGTTAATGCGTCTACGCGTACCTGATGGTTGGCACGAAACAAGTCCACGCCATGCGGGCCGCTGGCACCACTGCGTACCTGGGTATCGCGGTACCCCCGGATATCAGAAATATGCAGTTGTTTGGCGTCGTAAAACTGGGTGGTGAAACTTGCCGTGGCGTTATCCCGACCCCAGCCGGTGGTGAGAAAAACGGCGTCAAGCACAATAAGGTAGTCGTATCGAGCGGCCGCGAGCTTGGCAGGGTCGGATACCAATACAACCTTGCCGAACTTCCCTTTCAGTTTTTTAGCCATCCAGTTAAGTGCAAAGCTTGGATCGAGCGCCTGCGAATAGGCATCCAACGTTGCGCCCTGGCCAAGCGCACGCAGTACTGCCGCGTCCTCTTTGTCAGATTTTTTTTGCTTTAAATACTCAACATTGGCTTTGGTGTTTTCGCTGATAAAAACCACCACGGTTTTATCGCTTCCCCCCACCACCTCATGCACTGTCGATGCGCCTGGCGGGGACGCAAAAACTCCATCGGTGATAGGTTTTTGTGCGGGATTGGTGGCGCAACCTGATAGACCGAGCAGGCCAACCAATGCCACGCCTTTGATGTACGCAAACCAC
>JBCECW010000488.1:0-1677 GCA_039207785.1 Pseudomonas sp.
TTGCGGCGGCTGGCGCCGTCGAGGATCACCGTATCGTCGATGCGCTCATGGCGCAGGCTGCGCAGGTGGGGCAGGGCGGTGCGCTGGGTTTCCTTGGCATAAGCCAGCAGGCAGCCGGCTGCGCCGATGGCCAAGGTCAGGGTTTCGCAGCCAAAGCCTTTCAGGTCTTGGGTGGCGAACTGTTGGCACAGGCTTTTGTGCGCCGAATCGCGCTCGAAATCCCACGGCGCGCGGCGACGCGAGCCACGACGCTTTTCTGCCGGCAAGCCTTGCGGCCAGTCGTCGGGGATCAGCAGTTCGACCGGGTTCAAACGCTCCAGCTCAGCCAGCAGGTTTTCCCAGCCGGCAATTTCCAGCACGCTGAAGCGGCCGCTGGTGATATCCAGCACGGCCAGGCCGAACAGGCGCTCATCACCGAGCACGGCGGCCAGCAGGTTGTCGCGGCGCTCATCGAGCAGGGCTTCGTCGCTGACCGTACCGGGGGTGATGATGCGCACCACCTGGCGTTCCACCGGGCCTTTGCTGGTGGCGGGGTCGCCGATCTGTTCGCAGATCACCACCGACTCGCCCAACTTCACCAGCTTGGCCAGGTAGCCTTCGGCGGCGTGATAGGGAATGCCGCACATGGGAATGGCCATGCCGGCGGACTGGCCGCGCGCGGTCAGGGTGATATCCAGCAGCTTGGCGGCCTTCTTCGCGTCTTCGTAGAAGATCTCGTAGAAGTCGCCCATGCGGTAAAACATCAACTGGTCAGGGTGCTGATTCTTCAGCCGCCAGTACTGCTGCATCATCGGAGTGTGTGCGGAGAGATCGCTCATGCCCAAGCCTTGCGCGCAAAAGGCGCTAGTGTACGGTATCCCCCTCGTCCTCTTTAACCCCGGAGATAGCCTTGGACGCGATTACCCAACTGGCCACGCAATTGGGCCAGGCTTTACGTGCCCTGGATGCGCACGTGACCACCGCCGAGTCTTGCACGGGCGGCGGTATTGCCGAAGCCATCACCCGTATTCCCGGTAGCTCGGCCTGGTTCGAGGCCGGTTACGTCACCTATTCCAATGCGCAGAAAACCCGCCAGCTGGAGGTGCCGCCGACCTTGTTCGCCTCGGTGGGGGCGGTCAGCCGCGAGGTGGTTGAAGCCATGGCCCGTGGCGCCCAACAGAAAAGTAGTGCGCGCTTTTCCGTAGCGGTCAGCGGTGTTGCCGGCCCGGATGGCGGCTCAGCCGAGAAGCCCGTAGGCACCGTCTGGCTGGCCTGGGCCGCGGGTGAGCAGCTGTTTACCGCCAAGCGCCTGTTTGCCGGGGACCGCGACGCGGTGCGGCGGCAAACCGTGGAGGCGGCGTTAAGCGGGCTGATCCGACTAGCTGCAGGAGAAAATCCGCATCAGGGGTAGGCGCTCGACTTGCGCTGTGGAATAATACTGGCTACTTATACAGTTGTTAGCGGCCGCTAGGCCCTCTTGATCACGTGAGGATTCAATGGACGAGAATAAGAAGCGCGCCTTGGCTGCAGCCCTGGGTCAAATCGAAAAACAATTCGGCAAAGGCGCTGTGATGCGCATGGGCGACCACGAGCGCCAGGCCATTCCGGCTATCTCCACCGGCTCCCTGGGTCTGGACATTGCCCTCGGCATCGGCGGCCTGCCCAAAGGCCGTATCGTTGAAATCTACGGCCCGGAAT
>JBCECW010000488.1:1687-3727 GCA_039207785.1 Pseudomonas sp.
CCCTTACCTTGTCTGTGATCGCTGAAGCCCAGCGCCAGGGCGCCACTTGCGCCTTCGTCGACGCCGAACACGCGCTCGACCCGGACTACGCCGGCAAGCTGGGCGTCAACGTCGATGACCTGCTGGTTTCGCAGCCCGACACCGGCGAACAAGCGCTGGAAATCACCGATATGCTGGTGCGCTCCAACGCCATCGACGTGATCATCGTCGACTCCGTGGCCGCCCTGGTGCCGAAAGCGGAAATCGAAGGCGAGATGGGCGATATGCACGTGGGCCTGCAAGCCCGCCTGATGTCGCAAGCCCTGCGTAAAATCACCGGCAACATCAAGAACGCCAACTGCCTGGTTATCTTCATCAACCAGATCCGGATGAAGATCGGCGTGATGTTCGGCAGCCCGGAAACCACCACCGGTGGTAACGCGCTGAAGTTCTACGCCTCGGTACGTCTGGACATCCGCCGCACTGGCGCGGTGAAAGAAGGCGACGAGGTGGTGGGTAGCGAAACCCGCGTCAAGATCGTGAAGAACAAGGTGGCCCCGCCATTCCGCCAGGCTGAATTCCAGATCCTGTACGGCAAGGGCATCTACCGTAACGGCGAAATCATCGACCTGGGCGTGCAACTCGGCCTGCTGGAAAAATCCGGCGCCTGGTACAGCTACCAGGGCAACAAGATCGGTCAGGGCAAGGCTAACTCGGCCAAGTACCTGGAAGACAACCCGGAAGTGGCCAAAACCATCGAGAAGCTGATTCGCGATCAGTTGCTGCTGTCGGGTAAAGAAGCGGCTGCCGCAGCTGCTGCTGCGGTGGATAACACCGAAGACGATCTGGCTGACGCCTAAGTCCTGCCATGTCCGTCGTACTCGACAGCCCTGCCGCAGTACGACGGACAGCTATGGATTTGCTCGCACGCCGCGAACACGGGCGTGTCGAGCTCACCCGCAAATTGCGCCAACGCGGCGCCCCGCCTGAATTGATTGACCCGGAACTCGACCGTTTAACGGAAGAGGGCCTGCTGTCCGAAGCCCGTTACCTCGAAAGCTTTGTCTCCTACCGTGCCCGCTCGGGCTATGGGCCTGTGCGTATCCGCGAAGAACTTGGCCAGCGTGGCCTGGCGCGGGGCGATATCGAGCAGGCGTTACGCGAGTGCGGTATCGACTGGCGTGAACAGATGGAGGACGTCTGGCGGCGTAAATTCGGTGAGCAGCCGAACGATGCCCGTGAGCGCGCCAAGCAAGGGCGTTTTCTCGCTTACCGCGGTTACTCCATGGATATGATCAGCCGCCTGCTGCGCGGCGAGTTATACGACTAGCCTCGGCGGTTGCGAGGGGAAGGTGCGCGGCCGAACGCGGACCGGCGACCCTACGGGATTGGCGTAAACGCGGCTTGCAGGTCCCACTCGGTAGCGTAGGGTGCGCTCCGCGCACCAAGCGATTGCCCGGTGTGTACGAACCGGCGCCCGCTACGCTGGCGCTGCCCAATTCTCGTGGGCATTAAGAAAGTCATATAGCTCGCGCAGGCGGCCATATTCTCGCCCGCGAAAGGCAAAGGCCAATCGCGTCAGATGGGCCAGCTCCGGCTCATCGCCTTCACTCTCAAACGCGCCAGCTTGCTGCACAAAACCGCCGCTTTTGCACAGGTCGGCAAATAGCTCAGGCAATTGCGCGACCGCCTCGTCGTTCAGCGCGTGATGCAAGCGCACTACAAAACGTTCTTTCAGCCAGCGGCTGGAGTGGTAGTTGCCGTAAAAACGGGTGATCTGCTGCACCGCCTCTTCGGCGCCATGGGCCACGGTCAGCAAGTTCATATCGCTGGGCAGGATATAGCCGTTGCCTGCCAGCTGCTTGTGGATAAACGCCAGGGCGTCTTGCCAGAAGCTGCCATCCGGTTCATCCAGTAGCACCACCGGCACCAACGGGCTTTTGCCAGTCTGGATCAAGGTCAGCACTTCCAGGGCTTCATCCAGGGTGCCAAAGCCGCCTGGGCAAAGCACCAGGGCGTCGGCTTCCTTGACGAAGAACAGCTTGCGCAGAAAGAAGAACT
>JBCECW010000489.1:0-1921 GCA_039207785.1 Pseudomonas sp.
TTCCAGGTCGTTGGGGTTGTCTTCAACGAGAAGGATGGGTTTGAGCATTTAGCTGTTCCGGTCATCTTGAGGGGTGATGTAAGTCAGGCGCGGCAGGGCGACAAAAAATGTCGCGCCCTGGTCGATACGGCCCTCGGCCCATACACGGCCGCCGTGGCGTTCGATAATCCGTCGCACGCTGGCCAGGCCAATGCCCGTGCCTTCGAATTCTTCCATGCGGTGCAAACGCTGAAACACGCCAAACAGTTTGTTGGCGTATTGCATGTCAAAGCCGACGCCGTTGTCACGGATAAAGATCACCGTTTCGTCGTCAGCCTGGTGGGCACCCATTTCGATAATGGCGTGTTCGCGGCGGCCACTGTACTTCAAAGCGTTGCTCAGCAGGTTACGCAATACCATATGAATAAAGGCGGCATCGGCCACCACCACCGGCAGCGGCTGGATCCGCCACTCGACATGCCGTTGTTCGTAGTCCGGGCGCATCTCTTCGCGAATCGAGCTGACCAGGGCGCCGAGGTCGACATCCGACAGGTGCAGGGCGGCGCGGCCCATCTGCGAAAAACTCAGCAGGTTGTCCACCAGCAGGCCGGCAAAGTGCGCGGCCTCGCTGATATTCACCAGAAAGCGTTTGCCGCGTTCGCTCAGCTGTTCGCCTTCCAGCTCGCCAAGCAGTTCGGTATAGCCGGCGATATGCCGCAGCGGCGCCCGCAGGTCATGGGACACGCTGTAGGAGAACGACTCCAGCTCTTTATTGCTCTCGCGCAGTTCGCCGGCCAGTTGCGCCATCTCTTCGGCCTTGCGCAGCACAATGCCCAGCACCGCGTTGCGCAGCTCCAACGCGCCTTCGCATTCTGTGGCGTCCCATGGCGGGCTAAAACCACGCACCACTTCGCGCCAGGTATCAAAGCTATGGCGCGGTGACAGCGCGCCGCTGGCTTCGTTGATCTGCTTCTGCGGCTGGCCCGCCCACTGCACAGTTTTTACCCGTTCCTGGCGGAACCAGATCAGGTAATGGGCATGCAACTTGGAAATCGACACCGCCAGTGCGCCGGCACTGTGGGCGGCCAGCTCCGGCAGGTGGGGCACGTCGCGGCTGAGGTTGTCGCTTTCGAACAACGGGCCCTTGTTCTGGCTGCTTAGCCAACTGGCCAGCTCCAGGATCTGCTCGTCGGCGGGCGTATTGCCCACGGTGACGCAGGTGTCGGCGGTGACCACTGCCGCGCCCTGGGCCTGGGCAAAGGCCAGCACCACGTCGGGCAGGTTTTTAAAGCCCTCGGTCACGCTGTCGTAGTCGGCCATGCCGGCCAGCAGGCGCACGATCAGGTGGCGCAATTCCAGTTTGCGTTGTGCCTGCAAACCGCTTTCGCTGGCGTCGATCTGCAGGGCCAGGATGCGCGCCAGCAATTCGCAGGTGGTGCGGGTTTTATGGCTGAGCTGGCGCGGGTTGTGGTCGTGGCAGGAAATCAGGCCCCAGAGGCGGTCGCGCACCACGATGGACACCGACATCGACGCCAGCGTGCCCATATTGCGCATGTAGTGCAGGTGCACGGGCGATACGCTGCGCAGCGAGGCAAAACCCAGGTCCAGCGGTTGTTGCGACAGCGGGTTGAGCACCGGCACCAGGGGCGAGGGCACGTAGTTGGCATCGGGGATCACCCGAATCAGATTCTTGCAGTACAGCGCGCGGGCCTGGGCGGGAATATCCGAGGCCGGAAACTGATGGCCCAGGTAGCTGGCATAGCCAGGTTCGGCGTGCTCGGCGAGCACATCGCCGTTACCCGCGTCATCAAAACGATAGGCCTTGACCCGGCCGAAGCCAGTAATGCGGCTGAGCTCGTTGACGGCCAACTGGCAGATGGCGGTGAGGTCCTTGGCCGCGTGCAGCTCGGCCACAAAGGTGCGCATCAGCGGATAGAGAATG
>JBCECW010000489.1:1931-3725 GCA_039207785.1 Pseudomonas sp.
CCGTAGGCCTCGCCGGGGTTGCTGGCCCGCTCGAACTCGAGGATCAGTTGCTGCTCGTTGCGATGGCCCATCAGGGCAAAGTCATGGCCCGCCGTGCCGCGGGTAAAACGCACATCACCCAGGTGGAAGGGGTTGGGGTCGTCGCCAGACAAGGCCGCCAGGCGGGCAAGCAATTCAGGGTCGCTGATCAGTTCGGTCAGCGGCAGGCCCAGCAGTTCCTGTGCCGCCAAGCCCAGCCATTCGTTTACGTTTTCGCTGACCTGCAGCACGGTCAGATCCGCAACCGCCACGACCAGGAGAAAACCATGGGGCTGAATACCCCCGGGAATATGGATAGGTTCGTCAGCGCAGCGCTCTATGGCGGCGGTTAGCGAGTCAGCGGCGAGGGTGTTCATACTGCATCCTTTCAGGCCAAGGCCACGGTAGATGGGCGGGCAATACGGCTTGGCACCTAATCAGAGCTTTGCTGTGCCTATTGGTTGCAGATATTTTTGCGGCCTACTTGGCGCTGGGCAGCGCTTTGACGGCAGCCATCCATTCTGGCCGCAGGCGCGGCTGGTCGGTGTCCAGGCCAAGGGCCTGCATGGCGGCTTTATGCGCGTCGATTTGCGCCACCATCTGGCTCAGGGAGCTGGTGTTGGCGTCCAACTGGTACATCTGGGTGATGCCCTGGTGATAGAAACGCAGCAGGTACAGCGCTTCGTGCTGCTGGGCTTTTACCCCGGCTTCGACCTGGTGCATGACATTGGTGATGCTCATCAGTGCGCGCTTGAGTTGCCAGCCATAGACCGCAGCACTCATCCACGGCTGGTGCCACAGCTTGAGCTTTAGCAAGGTGGCCAGGGCCACCACGGCCAGGGCCACGCCACCGGCATTCCAGCGGAAGTTATCGCCGCCCGGGGTGCCGAACAGCAGCACGGCCAGGCTGGAAAACAGCATGGCCAGGGCAATAAAGATCACGGCGATGATCAGGGTGCTGCGGCGGGTTTGCTGGCGGTAGGCTTCAGGGTTCTGCGGCTGGATTTCGAACATGGGGCGTGCTCTAGGGAAATGCGTGGGCGGCATTATCACCTATCGCGGGGGTTACGGTGGCAGTGGAAACACCGTGTTGGCGTTGCATGCCGGCGCGCCAGATCTTCAGCAGATCACGTTCGGTCAGCATTACCAGTTCATCGCCTTTGTAGCCGAACACCTCCAGGCAATCCTGTTCGAACTGCTGGCGTTCGCTGTCGCTGCTGTAGTCGGGCTGGGGTTGGCCAACAAAGCGAGTGGCTTGGGTTAGCCAGGTTTTCAATGCAATCCAGCGACTCATCGCGCGTACTCCATTACAGGTGATGGCGATCTTATGGCAAAGAGCCACTTGCGCGCACCTTCTATCTCGGTGGCAATTGCGCCTTAGGCTGTGCCTGGAGCATTTCCCGAGGCTATCCTGCGGCCCCGTCTTCTGTTTCGAGGTGCCCATGCCATTGCATATCCATACGCCGTTGCTGCAATCGCGTCCGTTAAGCCTGCTCACCGGCAAGACGGTTTGGCTCAAGCTCGACGCGCTGCAGCCGGTGGGTTCGTTCAAGCTGCGTGGCATTGGCGCGGTGTGCGAAACCTATGCGGCCGAGGGCAAGACCCGTTTTGTTTCTTCGTCCGGTGGCAATGCCGGGATCGCTGCGGCCTATGCCGGACGCCAGTTGAATATCCCCGTTACCGTGGTGGTGCCGGAAACCACCACGGCGCGGGCCAAGGCGCTGATCGCCGAGCAGGACGCCGAGGTGATCGTGCATGGCGCCTCGTGGATGGAGG
>JBCECW010000490.1:0-1601 GCA_039207785.1 Pseudomonas sp.
CCTTCTGGCAGTGGGCCAGGGAGATGGCGTTGAAGCTGTGCCACAGGCGCATGCATTCCGGCTCGCCGGCTTGCAGCTGCACCACCAGTTCGCGGGCGCGGTCGGCAAACTCCGGGGACTCGTCGAAGCGCTGCTTGGCGGCGCGGTAGAAACCTTCGAGGTCGGACAGCTGGCTCTCGTCGGCAGCCGGGTTTTCTTGCAGATAGGCCAGCAACATACCGAACTGGGTGCCCCAGTCGCCCACGTGGTTCTGGCGGATCACGGTGTCGCCGAGAAACTCCAGTACGCGGGACACGCCATCACCAATGATGGTGGAGCGCAGGTGGCCCACGTGCATCTCTTTGGCCAGGTTGGGCGAGGACAGGTCGACCACCACGCGTTGCGCCGGGCCGCTTTTGCGCACGGCCAGGTGCGCGTCGGCCAGGGCCAGCTCCAGGCGCTGGGCCAGGGCCTGGGTGTCCTGATAGAAGTTGAGAAAGCCCGGGCCGGCAATTTCCACTTTGCTGATCTGTGCGTCGGCGGGCAGGGCGGCAATCAGTTTTTCCGCCAGGTCGCGCGGTTTCATGGCGGCCGACTTGGCCAGCATCATGGCGATATTGCTGGCGAAATCACCGTGGGTTTTGTCCTTGGTGTTTTCCACCTGGATCGCGGGGGTGAGGCCTTCAGGCAGTACGCCTTCGCTGACGAGGCGGGTGAGGGCTTGCTGGATCAGCTGGCGAATGGTGTCTTTCATGGTCTGCTCTTACGGCCTTCGGGGCACCGGGGCGCCGGGAAGCGGGTGAAAAAGGGGGCCATTATCGGTGCCGACGGCGCTATTGCCAACCGAGGGCTAGAACAGGTCGATCGGATCGACGTCCAGCGACCAGCGAACGGCGCGGCCAGCGGGCATTTTTTCCAGGGCGCTGAGCCAATAGTTCAGCAGCTTGTGCAAGGCGGCGCGGCTATTGGCCTGCAGTAAAAGCTGCGCGCGATAGCGCCCGGCGCGTCGTTCCATCGGAGCCGGCACCGGGCCCAGGAGTTCAATGCCGCTGAGGTTTAGCTCCTGTAGCAGGTGCTCGGCTTCGGTGCAGGCGTCGTCGAGAAAACCCTCGGCCTGCCCGGGTTTATGCGCTTCGGCACGCAACAAGGCCAGGTGGCAGAACGGCGGCAGGCCGGCGGCGCGGCGCTCGCTCAGCGCCTGTTCGGCAAAGGCGAAGTAGCCTTGCTCGGTCAGTTGCACCAGCAGCGGGTGGTCGGCCAGGTGGGTCTGGATAATCACTTTGCCCGGCTCTTCGGCGCGTCCGGCACGGCCGGCTACCTGCACGATCAATTGCGCCATGCGTTCGCTGGCGCGGAAGTCGGCGGAGAACAGGCCGCCGTCGGCATCCAGGATCGACACCAGGGTCACCCGCGGAAAGTGATGGCCCTTGGCGAGCATCTGGGTGCCGATCAGGATGCACGGCTCGCCCTTATTAATAGTGGCGAACAGGTTCTGCATGGCGTCCTTGCGCGAGGTGCTTTCGCGGTCGACCCGCAGCACCGGCACATCGGGGAACAAGGTGGCCAGGCGATCCTCGGCACGCTCGGCTGAGCCGGCCGGTCACTCGGGGCAGCCGGTCACC
>JBCECW010000490.1:1611-3722 GCA_039207785.1 Pseudomonas sp.
CCTCCGGCGCGCTGCTCGACGACGAGCCCTATATCGGCGCGCTCGGTGCCGGCGCCCACGGGGCGCAGGTCTACCTGGGCACATTTCGGGCAGTTGCTCGGCTGGCGTTCGACATGGCCGCAGTGATGGCAACGTAGCTCGCGCGAACGCTGGTGAACGGTCATGCGAGCATCGCAGCGTGGGCATTCGGAAAACCAGCCGCAGTCATGGCACAGCAGGGTCGGGGCAAAACCGCGGCGGTTAAGAAACACCAGCACCTGCTGGCCGGCGGCCAGGGTCTGGGCAATGGCTTGCTGCATGGGGCCCGAAATACCGCTGTCCAGCGGCCGGCTCTTGATATCCAGGCGCAGAAAGCGCGGTTGCGTGGCGCCGCCGGCCCGTTGCGTCAGGCGCAGCAGGCCGTAGCGGCCGGCGTGGGCGTTTTGCAGGCTTTCCAGCGATGGCGTCGCCGAGCCCAGCACGATGGGGATGTTTTCCTGATGCGCGCGCACCAGCGCCAGGTCGCGGGCGTGGTAGCGCAGGCCTTCCTGCTGTTTATAGGAGGCGTCGTGTTCTTCGTCGATGATGATCAGGCCGGGATTCTTCATCGGCGTGAATAGCGCCGAGCGGGTGCCGATAATGATATCGGCCTCGCCGTCGCGGGCGGCGAGCCAGGCGTCCAGGCGTTCGCGGTCGTTGACGGCCGAGTGCAGCAGGGCAATACGTGCATTAAACCGCCGCTCGAAACGTGCCAGGGTCTGCGGGCCCAGGTTGATCTCGGGGATCAGCACCAGGGCCTGCTTGCCGGCTTCCAGGGTTTCGCGGATCAGCTGCAAATACACCTCGGTCTTGCCGCTGCCGGTAACGCCGGCCAATAGAAAGGCATTGAAGCTGTCGAGCCCGCTGCGAATGGCCTCGGCGGCGGCGCGCTGCTCGGCATTGAGCGGCAGTTCCGGCTGCGCCAGCCAATTGCCGTGGCGCTCGCTGGCGGCATGGCGGCGGGTTTCGATGGTGACCAGGCCTTTTTCACGCAGCAGCTCAAGGCTGTCTTTATTCAGCTGTAGCTGGCTAAGCAAGCGGTGAGCGACGCCGTGGGGGTGTTGCGCGATCACCTTCAAGGCATCGCGCTGGCGCGGCGCGCGGGCCAGGCGCGAGTCGTCGAAGGACGCGCCGTCGGCCATATGCCAGAAGCGCTCTTGCCGGGCTTCGGCCGGTTCGCCTTGGCGCAGCAGATTGGGCAGCGCCCAACTAAAGGTGTCGCCCAGGCTGTGCTGGTAATACTGCGCGGTCCACAGGCATAGCTTGAAGAACGCCGGCGGCACCGGCGATTGGGCATCCAGCAGGGCAATGGCGGGTTTCAGTTTGTCGGTGGGCACCTCGCTGGTCTCGCTGACTTCCACCAGGATGCCGATGATCTCCCGTTTGCCAAAGGGCACGCGCAGGCGCATGCCTGGCTGCAGGCTGCTGGCTGGCACGCCTTTGGGGGCCAAGTAGTCGAACAGGCGGCGTAGGGGCGAAGGCAGGGCGAGGCGCAGAATGGCGGCGGGCACGCGGGTGATGTCCTGGTGAGCGAGGCGCGATCTTAGCATGCAAGCGCCGGACGATCGGGCTTGCGTGGCAGACGTTCTCTGGTAAGATGCGCGGCCTAATTCCGTGCGGTACTCGACAATAGTGTTGGGTGGCGGCGCGATAGCCCAGAGGAATACACCATGAAAGCTGATATCCATCCCGTATACGAAGACGTAACCGCTACCTGCAGCTGCGGTAACGTGATCCTGACTCGCTCCACCCTGGCCAAGCCACTGAGCCTGGACGTGTGCAACGAGTGCCACCCGTTCTACACCGGCAAGCAGAAAGTGCTGGACACCGGCGGCCGTGTTGATCGCTTCAAGCAGCGTTTCGGTGTGTTCGGCTCCAAGGCCTAATTGGCTTTGTCGCTTCGGGAAGCCTGATGGGCTTTTCGGCGTTGTTGAAAAAGGCGTCCCTTGTGGGCGCCTTTTTCGTTTCTGCGTGTTGGCTCGGCCCGCTTTGGGCGTTCTGCCCGGCGCCGGTGGATTTGCCGGTGCTGGCGGTCAAGCAGGTGGTCGATGGCGACACCCTGCGCCTGGCCGATGGGCGCAGCGTGCGGCTGA
>JBCECW010000491.1:0-3710 GCA_039207785.1 Pseudomonas sp.
TTTGTGATCATGGTGCTGACCTTTGTGCTGTTCGAAGGCTTTATCGAGTACCTGCTGGCGCGTCTGGCCCACCGCATCCGCCCCTGGCTGGAGCGCAGCGGCAAAGGTTTCAACCGCGCCTGCGGCGGCATGTTCGCGCTGATGGGCGCCGCCCTGCCGACCCTTCGCTAAGCCATGGCCCGCGCTGCCCCGCCCGACCTGCACAGCCCCGGCGCCGCCTTGCGTACGGTGGCCCGCAGCTACCCGCGCGGCCTGTTTATCGAACCCCATGCCCATGACTGGGGACAATTGCTGTATGCCCAGAGCGGCATCATGTGGGTAGAAACGCCCGGCGAAGCGGTATTGGTGCCACCCCTGCGGGCGGTGTGGCTGCCGCCGCAGGTGCCCCATGCGGTGCGGGTGGTGTCGGAGCTGGAGATGCGCAATATCTACCTGCGCCCCGACCAGCCCCATAGCCTGCCCAGCAGCACCGAGGTACTGGAAGTACGGCCACTGCTGCGCGAGCTGATCCTCGGCCTGGTGGCCGAACAAGGCGCGCAGGACTCGGCCTACTACCAGAGTCTTAGCGCCCTGGCGGTACTGGAGCTGCAACGCGCCCAGCACTCCCATCTGCGCGTGGCGCTGCCCGATGCCAGCGACCGGCGTTTGCTCAACCTGTGCCAGGCGGTGATCGCCTCGCCATCCCAGGCGTTTTCCTTCGAGCAGCACGCGGCGGCGGCCGGCGCCAGCGTGCGTACCCTTGCCCGCCTGTTTCAAGACAGCCTGGGCATGGGCTTTGCCCAATGGCGCCGCCAGGTGCAACTGGCCACCGCGGTGGCGGCGCTGATCCAGGGCACGCCCATCAGTCGTATTGCCGCCGACCTGGGCTATCGCCCCAGCAGCTTCAGCGACATGTTCCGCCGCGAACTGGGCGTGGCACCGTCGGACTATCTGGCCGCGTAAACACAGCCCCACCTTGGCCGATAAACAGAAGCTTTTGACCTGAGCACCGTATTGCTGTCGCTAGACTGAGCCCATTCACCGGATTGGAGCCACAGCATGAACTACCTGATCTCCCTCGCGGCCGGTCTGCTGGTCGGCGTCATCTATAACCTCTTGGACGTGCGCTCGCCCGCCCCACCGGCCATCGCCCTGGTGGGCTTGCTCGGCATGCTGGCCGGCGAGCAACTGCTGCCGTTTGGGCGCCAACTGCTGAGCCACTGGCTGTCCTGATCTTTCCCTACCTGCCACAGACAAGGAGCACCTATGCACGCGTTGCAATTTACCGTTAAGGGCGAGCTGGACTCGCTGCAGTATGTGGAAGTCCCTACCCCGGCAGCCGGCAAAGGCGAAGTGCTGGTGGAAATCCGCGCCGCAGGCGTTAACCCCAGCGACGTAAAAAACGTGCTGGGCCGCTTTCCCTACACCACCGTGCCGCGCATTCCTGGCCGTGACTTCGCTGGCGTGGTGGTTGATGGCCCCAGCCATCTGCTCGGCCAGGCGGTATGGGGCACCGGCAAAGGCCTGGGCTTTACCCGCGATGGCAGCCATGCCAGCCATATCGCCTTGCCGGCCGAAGATGTAGCGCTCAAACCGCAGTCCCTGAGCTTTGCCCAGGCCGCCAGCTGTGGCGTGCCCTTCACCACCGCCTGGGCGGCCCTGGAAAATGCCCTGGTCAAGCAAGGCACCACGCTGCTGGTGATTGGCGCCAACGGTGCGGTGGGTGATGCGGCGGTCAATCTGGCCAAAGCCCGTGGCGCCCAGGTGCTGGCCGCCGTACGGCGCCCCGAAGCCCTGGCCAGCCTGGCCAGCCGTGGCGTGCCGGGCATTTTGCTGGGCGACCCGGCCGCCCTGCCAACGCAAGTGGAGGAACACTTCAAGGGCGGCGCCGAGGTGATTTTCGACACCACTGGTTTCTGGCTGCCGGCTGCCGTGCCGGCCCTGGCCACCTTTGGCCGTATCGCCATTATTGCCGCGCCGGTGGACGGCAATGTGCAACTGCCGGCGCTGGCGTTGTACCGCCGTGGCGGCACCCTGGTGGGGGTCAATACCCTGCTCTACACCCCGAAGGAATGCGCGGTGATGCTCGACGGTTTTGGCCGCCTGTTTGACCAGGGGTTGGTGCCGCTGCCGGGCAAACTGCGCGAAGTACCGCTGAGTGAAGGGGTGGCCAGCTACCACGCGGTAAATACCGGCAGCAGTGAAAAATTTATCCTACTGCCCTGATCGCGGCGACATAGACGCAGGCTTGTGGTTAGATCGGGCATCCGCCTCACCCCGGTAATGTCATGCGTGTTCTGCCACTCGCCCTGCTGTTGATCTGCGCCTGTAGCGCAGCGGAGGACCGCCCGCTGCGCTTTTCCGTGATCGAGAGTTGGGCGATGCCGCTGATCAAGGTGGAAAACGGCGAGGCCACCGGCGGTATCGTCTACGACCTGCAGATGCGCCTGGCGCAAAAGGTTGGCCGACGCGCGGAAATGCTGGTGCTGCCCCGCAAACGGGTGCAGGCCATGCTGGTACGTGGCGAAATTGATGTGCGCTGTTATGTGAACCCCACCTGGCTGACCGAGTCCCACCATCAGTACATCTGGAGCGTGCCATTTATGAACCAGCGCGATGTGCTGGTGGCCCGCACCAAGCGCAACGTAACCCTGGAAAACCTGCATGGCGAACTGGTGGGCACCGTACTGGGTTATGTCTATCCGAAGCTGCAGGCGCAATTCGATACCCATGACCTGCAACGCGACGACGCCCGCACCCAGGAGCTGGCGCTGCTGAAACTCGAAGCCGGGCGCAATAACTATGCGGTGAGCAGTGAGCTGACCCTTAACTGGTTTAACCGCAGCCAACCGGCAGAGCATAAACTGCAGCCGCTGGACGAGCTGTCGTCGGACCTGGCCTCGTGCATCGTGCGCGACGAACCCGATGTACCGACCATGCAATTGCTCCGCGCCCTGGTGCAGATGAGCAATGACGGCGAATTCGAAAAAATCCTCGATAACTACCGCTAAACCCCATTCCTGACAGCTTTTCTGTCACCCTGCCGCGCCGCTGATGCGTTCAGCGTTAATCGTTTTTTCGTGATGAGGCTGTACCCATGTCTGAAGTGTTGCCCGCTGCGGCGGCTGCCGCGCCGCTGGCCAAACGCCTGTCGGCCCGCGCCATTATCCTGATCGAACTGGCCTTGGCCCTCGGTGGTTTTGCCATCGGCACCGGCGAATTCTCGATCATGGGCTTGATGCCCAATGTCGCCGCCGACCTGGGCATTACCGAGCCACAGGTGGGCAACGTGATCAGTACCTATGCCCTGGGCGTGGTAGTGGGCGCGCCGCTGCTGGCGATCCTCGGCTCGCGCCTGCCGCGCCGGACCTTGCTGCTGGTGCTGATGGCGATCTTCGCCATTGGCAACCTGGCCACCGCGTTGTCGCCGGACTATCACTCGATGATGCTGTTTCGCTTTTTCGCCGGTCTGCCCCACGGCGCCTACTTTGGTGTGGCCATGCTGGTGGCGGCGTCGCTGGCACCGCCCCATAAACGCGCCAAAGCCGTTAGCCGGGTAATGCTCGGGCTGACCGTGGCGATCCTGGTGGGTAACCCGTTGGCGACCTGGATGGGCCAGGTCGCCACCTGGCGCTATGCCTTTGCCCTGGTGGCACTGATCGCCCTGTCGACCGTGGCCATGGTGGCTCCTCGTGCGTGGGTGGGGCACCGGTGCGGTGTGACGGGCGTGA
>JBCECW010000492.1:0-3708 GCA_039207785.1 Pseudomonas sp.
CGTGATCGCCGTGGTGATTACCGTATGCCTGGGCTTCTACCAGGTGTTCCACCGCGCCGCCTCGAACCAGAGCAGCCATGACGACAGCAATGACGAGACGCTTGCCGAGCAGCAGCGCCAGGAGCTGGAGCAGTTCCGCGCGTTCCTACGCAGCCTGCTGATGCATGGCGCGGTCGGCACCGCGCTGGGCGGCGTCTGTACCCTGGTGGGCGAGCCGCAAAACCTGCTGATCGGCCATGAGCTGGGCTGGGACTTTGTCACCTTCTTCAAGCACGTAGCCCCGGTGGCGCTGCCCGTGCTGGTCGCAGGCCTGTGCACCTGCGTGCTGCTGGAGAAACTGCGCTGGTTTGGCTACGGCGCCGAACTGCCCCCTGCCGTACGCAGCGTGCTGGCCGAACATGCCGCACGCCAGGCGCACAGCCGCACCCCGGCGGAAACCGCCAGCTTGATCGTGCAAGGGCTGGCGGCAGTGATCCTGATTGCTTGCCTGGCCTTGCACGTGGCCGAAGTGGGCTTGATCGGGCTGCTGGTGATTGTGCTGATCACCGCCTTTACCGGTATCACCGACGACCATCGCATCGGCAATGCCTTTAAAGACGCCCTGCCCTTTACCGCCTTGCTGGTGGTGTTTTTTGCCGTGGTGGCGGTGATTCACCAACAGCAGCTGTTTACCCCGATCATTCAAGCCGTGCTGGCCCTGCCCACCGAGCAGCAACCGACCATGCTGTTTATTGCCAACGGACTGTTGTCGGCGATCAGCGACAACGTGTTTGTCGCCACCATCTATATCACCGAGGTCAAACGCGAATTCGCCGCCGGCCATATCAGCCGCGAGCACTTCGACACCCTGGCGGTGGCGATCAATACCGGCACCAACCTGCCCAGCGTGGCCACGCCCAATGGCCAGGCCGCGTTTCTGTTTCTGCTGACCTCGGCGTTGGCGCCGTTGGTGCGTTTGTCTTATGGGCGGATGACGTGGATGGCGTTGCCTTACACCATCGTGATGAGTGTGTTGGGCGGGTGGGCGGTGGCGCATTGGTTGTAAATCGCTTGGTGCGCTCCGCGCACCGGCTTTTACAACGTGGCCACGCCGTGCACGCGGTTACGCCACTGCCGCCAGGTGTACAGCGGAATACCCGCCATCAGCACCAAAAAGCCCCAGAAAATCGCCTGCTGCCCGGTGCCGTAAAGCGCCCACATCGAGTAGACAAACCCCAGGCTGCCAATCACCACCAGCAGCCCACGCTCGCGGGGCTTGAAAGCATCGGGTTTGACCGCGAGAAATTGCAGCAACGCCGCCGTGCAAAAGGCGTACGGCACCACACCGGTCATGGTGCCGAGCAGAATGATCACGTTAAACACTTCCACCAGATCACCCTGGCCATCGACCAGCACCAGCAAGGTCACCAACACCCCGGACACCAGCAAGCCATGGGCCGGCACATTGTGTTTGTTGACCTTGGCCAGCGACTCCGGCAACAGACCATCGCGCGCCGTGGCCATGGGAATCTGCCCCTGCAGCAGCACCCAGCCATTCAGCGCCCCCAGGCAGGCAACCACTGCCCCGCCGGCAACAAAGTAGTAACCCCAGGGCCCTAGCAATACCTGGGCGGCGTCGGCAAAGGGCGCGGTGGAACGCACCAGCACATCGGGCGGCAGTACGCCCTGTACGGCGGTGATTGAAAGGATATACACGGCGGCCGCCACCACGGTGCCGAAAATGGTCGCCCGCGGAATGGTGCGTTTGGGGTCTTTGACATGCTCGGCCGGCACCGTGGCCGACTCCAAACCAATAAACGACCACAGGGTCAACGCCGCCGTGGTGGCAATCGCCGTGGCATAGCTGCCGCCACCGGGCAACGACTCTTTAGGCGGAATACGCAGGTATTCGGGGTGAAAGGAAAACCAGCCCAGCAAGCCGATCAGCAGCAGCGGGATCAGCTTGAGCGCGGTGAGGATATTCTGCGCCACGCCAAAGGCGCCGATGCCGCGCAGGTTGATCAGGGTACATAGCCAGATGGCGGCGATGGCCGTGCCAATCGCCAGCATGGGGTCGCGCAGTGCCGGGATAAACACCTGCAGATAGCCCACCAGGGTGACCGAGATCGCCGCATTGCCGATCCATGCGGCTTTCCAGTAGGTCCAGGCACACAGGTAGCCGGCAAAGGCGCCGAAGCCATCACGGGTATAGGCATAAGGGCCGCCAGCCGATGGGTTAAGCCGGGAAAGACGAGCAAAGGTCAGGGCCAGAATCACCGCCCCCGCGCTGGAAATCAGCCAGCCGAACAGGCTAAGGCCGCCATAGGCGGCCAGGGCCGAGGGCAGCAGAAACACCCCCGAGCCGACCATATTGCCGACCACCAGCGCCGAACAGGTCCAGAAGCCCATGCTCCCCGTGTCCTTGAGTGCTGCGCTCTGCTGCTCTTGACTCATGTAGCCCCCGAGACTGAATTACTCCTTGATGCAGTCAACGGTATAGCAGCGTCCTTGCGGGCTGTCTTGGTGCTGCAGGCCGTGCACATCGGTATCGAAGCCGGGGAAGCTGCGGTCGAAGGTACGGGCGAACGACAGGTAGTCGATGATCGAGCGGGTGGCCTCGGTAAAGCGCTCGCCCGGCATGATCAGCGGAATGCCCGGCGGGTACGGCACCAGCATCACCGCGGCGATACGGCCTTGCAGCTGGTCGATCGGCACCGCCTCGACTTCGCCACGCACCAGGTGGTTGTAGGCATCAGCCGGTTTGATCGCCACTTCTGGCAGCACCGTGTACATACGCTTGAGCGCCTTGGGCGTAGCGTTTTCGCGGTAGCAGTCATGCAGGGCATCGCACAGGTCGCGCAGGCCCATGTTCTGGTAGCGCGCATCTTCACGGGCAATCGAGGGCAGGCAACTGCTCAGGCGCACGTTGGCGTCGTAGCTGCGCTTGAACTCCAGCAACTCGGTCAGCAAGGTGCTCCATTTGCCTTTGGTAATGCCCATGGAGAACAGCACCAGGAACGAATACAGGCCGGTTTTTTCCACCACCAGGCCGCGCTCCCAGAGGAACTTGCTGACCACCGCCGCCGGGATACCGCGCTCGCTCAGCGCACCGGCTGCCGTCAGGCCAGGCGTCACCAGGGTGACCTTGATCGGGTCGAGCAACACATAGTCATCGGCCACATCGCCAAAGCCATGCCAGTCGGCTTGCGGCTGCAATACCCAGTCATTGGTAGCCACTTGGTCGGCGCCTTCGGCCACCGGCGGCTGCCAGATACCAAACCACCAATCCTCCGCGCTGAGGTTCTGCCGCAAGCTGGCCAGGGCGCGGCGGAAGCTCAAGGCTTCGTCGAAGGTTTCCTGGATCAGCGAGCGCCCGGCCGGGCCTTCCATCATCGCCGAGGCCACATCGAGGGAGGCGATGATGCCGTACTGCGGCGAGGTGGAGATATGCATCATAAAAGCTTCGTTAAACCGATCCCGGTCCAACTGGCGCGCGCCACCGTCCTGCACATGAATCATCGAAGCCTGGCTAAAGGCCGCGAGCAATTTGTGCGTGGAGTGGGTGGTAAACACCAACGGGCCGTCGTCACTGCGCGAAGTGCCCATGCCATAGCGGCCAGCGTAGAACTCATGGAACGCCGCGTAGGCGTACCAGGCCTCGTCGAAATGCACCACTTCCACGCTATCGCCAATGGTTTGCTTGATCAGCTCGGCGTTGTAGCACAGGCC
>JBCECW010000493.1:0-3700 GCA_039207785.1 Pseudomonas sp.
GTGCAATTGATTGCGGCAATGGGCGGCGGTTGGCAGAGCGGGGAATTGGGCGAGCAGTAACTGCTCGCAGGCCCTCTCCCCAGCCCTTTCCCGCGAGCGGGAGAGGGAGCCAAACGCTGGCTTACGCCCCCCACGGCGCCGGCGCACCAATCAGGCGGCCCATCGCGCCTTTTACGCCCAGCTCGTTCAGCGCTTTAAGCTCGCCTTCGGTTTCGACCATCTCGGCAATCAACGGCAAATCAATGCTGTTGGTGGCGCGGAACATGGCTTCGATAAACATGCGTTTATCGCTCTCGGCATCGATGGCGCGGATATAGGTGCCATCCACCTTCACATACGCCAAGCCCAGGTGGGTCAGGTTACCGATCAGGCTGAAACGGCCACCGAAGTGCTGCAGCCCCAGGCCAAACCCGGCCGCGTGCACGGCCTGGCTAAGGCGTTCCAGCTCGGCTGGTGGCGGCAGGTGGCGTTCGTCCACTTCCAGGGTCATCAGCGCGGCATGGGTGGGGTTTTCCTTGAGCAGGGCAATCAGTTGCGCCTGCGCATCGGCTTCGCGCAGGGTCGCCGCCGACAGGCTAAGGGCAATCGGGCGCTGGTGGATGGCCAGGTGGGCGAGGGCATGCTTGACCATGGCCAGGTCAAACCGCACGGTCCAGCCCAGACGCTCGATCCACGGCAGGAAGCGCCCGGCGGCAATCGCTTCGCCTTGCGGGTCGATCAGGCGGGCCAGCACTTTGTGGTGGAGGATGGCACCGGTGTTGGCGCAGCTCACCACGGGCTGGAAGTACAGCTCCAGCTTGCCTTTGTTCAGGGCTTCGTCGATCCAGCCACGCCAGTCGTTGAGGCTTTGGCTTGGTGCGGCATTGAAGTCGTCCAGGCGCTCCCAGAACTTGGCGCTGTTGCTTTGCGCCTGGGCCAGGGCCTGGTCGCCACGGCTGATTACCGCGCCAACTTCTTCGCCGGGGCGGAACGCGGCAACGCCCAGGTGGGCGACCGGCGTGCAGTCGCTGGCGCCGGTCTGGCGCAGGCTTTCCAGGCTGTCGATCAGTTGCAGGGCCAGGCGGTCGGCATCATCGCCCGACAGCCCCGGGGCCAGCAGGGTAAATTCGCCGCCACGGCTGCGCGAGGCCAGCCAGTTGCTGCGCTCGGGGTGTTCCAGCAAGCGTTTGAGCAACTCGCCAATGGCGCTGATCAGGGCGTCGGTGCGCTGGCCACCCAGGCGCTGGTTAAGGCCGCCGAGGTCGTTGACCCGCAGCATGATCAGGTAGCCCTCGGCGTTCTGCTCGTGGGTGCTGAGCTGGTTGACCAGGTTGATGTCGAACAGGCGGCGGTTGGCCAGGCCGGTCAGGGTGTCCTGGTAGGCTTCTTCCCGCAGTTTTTCGCTGCGCGCGGCTTCTTCGGCGAACAGGGTTTTGAGTTTTTCCACCATCTGGTTCATTGCCAGCACCACCCGTTTCAGTTCCGGGGTGCGCGGCACACGGGGCAGGGTAAAGAACTCGCGGCGGCTGATGGCGTGGGCTTGCTGGACCATATTGTCCAGCGGCTTGAGTTGGGTACGCAGCAGCCAGCCACCGAGCACCGAGCTGACCAGCCCGCACAGCAACAGCCAGGCGGCGCTGCCCAGGGCACTGTCCCAGAGCTTGGCCAGGGCGAATTGCGGATGGCTTAGCACTTCCACGCGGGCGGCCTGGTCCCAGCCGCGCATGATCATGGCGTCGCCGCCTTCGGGCTGCAGGTCGATCAGGTTGACGAACCAGGCTGGCACATTGTCGGTGGTGGTGGTTGTGCGCCGTTCCACCAGGGTTTCGCCGTTGTCCACGCGCACCACGCGGATGGTGGCGTAGTAGCCGCTGTCGAATACCGAGCTGACCATCAGCTCGATCATCGCCGGGTCGTCGATATGCGGGGTCATCGACAGCGCCAGGGCGGTGGCGGCGTCCTGGGCGTGGGAGCGCAGCTGGCTGAGCAATTGCTCGCGCGAGCTTTCCACGCTGGCGATAAAACTGCCGGTAAAGGCCACCACCAGGAACAGGCAGATGGCGAGAAACAGCTGCTTGAGTAACGACATAAGGTTCTCCTAACCCTCACCAACGGCAAAGCCTTCGGCATTCATTTTTTTCAACAGGTCCTGCCAGCGCGAAAGCTTTTTGGTGTCACTGCGTTTGCCAGTGGAACCTGGCAGGTATAAACCCTCGGCATTGAAGGAGTACACCGGTAACAGGTCTTTGCGTTGCGATGCGGGGCGAATATCGCCGATCAGGTTGTCCAGTACCAGCGGCTGCGCGGTAGGGCTGGAGTAGTAGGTGAGCACCATATGGGCCTGGTTGTAGTTCAGTGCTTTAACGTACGTGATCCGCAGCTTTTCGCTGGGGATGCCCAGGCGGCGCAGGGTGAAGTACTTGGCGATGGAATAGTCTTCGCAGTCGCCGGCGCCTTTGACCAGCGCTTCCAGCGGCGTGGCCCAGTAGTCTTCCTGGCGCCAGTTGCGCAGGTCATCGACAAAGCGCAGCTGGCGGTTGAAGAACTTGTTTACCACGGCGAGTTTTTCGTTTTCCGGCAGCTCGCCGCTGGCGTTGATCAGGTCGCTCCAGGCGACGATACGTTCCTTGGCTTCACCCAGCTTGCCGTAGCGGCTTTCGGCCTTTTGCAGGATGACGGCGAAGTCCCAGTTGGCCAGGACGCTGGTTACGCCAACCAGCAACGCCAATAGCAAGGCCAGGCCCGCGCGTGCCAACGGCAGGCGCCCGAGTCGTCCTTGATTGCGCTGCCGAAGCTGCATGTCGCGTCTCCGCCGAAGATCGGTTGATTCTAGGCAGTTGAAGGGGAATTTGCTCTATGTGTGGGGCGAAAAATCTAACAGTGTTATGCGGTCCCGTAGGGTGCGCTCCGCGCACCGAGCGAGCTCCTGCCGAAGAGCTGGTGCGCGGAGCGCACCCTACGGAATCAGCGGCGCAGGGTTTTTTGCTTGAGGATATAAATCGTCACGCATACCGCGCTGGTGAGCATAAAAGTACGGGCCCAGAACATCGGCACCAGGTAGCAGGAAAAGCCAATGCTCAGCCACATCAAGCCAATGGCGTAGACCTTGCCCTTGAGCGGTATGCCGTTGCCGTCGAGGTAGTCGCGAATCCACGGGCCGAGTTTGGGGTGGTCCACCAGCCAGCGATAGAAACGCTCGGAGCTACGGGCAAAACAGCCCGCCGCCAGCAACAGGAACGGCGTGGTGGGCAGCACCGGCAAAAAGATCCCGACCACGCCCAACACCACGCTCAGCCACCCAATGGTCAGCAGCGCGTAGCGAATGGCGGGGTTACGGTTCTCAACAACGTGGCGCGTCACGCGAGGCCCTGATTCTGTAGATGAATCAGTGGTGACGCGGTTTAAGCAGGGCGGGTTTTTCGTCCGGGGCCTGGCACAGCAGGAACAGGGCGGTGAGGGCTTCGGGAATCTGCTCGACCATATCGTCCATCAGGTCGGCATCCTTGGCGATATCGGCAAACTCGGCTTCTTCGTCGAACAAGCCGGAACCGACCATGATCGGCAGCAACAGCTCGCTGACTTCTTCTTCGGCGGTTTCGAACCAGGCGGCTTCACGCATAAACACGCCTTCCATAAAGCCGATGCACCAGCCGCGAATATCGGAATCGTCCGGCTCGTCGCCCAGATCCAGGTCGCAAGGCAGCTCCAGGTCGTCATCGGC
>JBCECW010000494.1:0-1704 GCA_039207785.1 Pseudomonas sp.
AACCTTCCCACTCGGGCTCGAAGGGCGTGACGTTGACGATGATGCCGCAGCGCGCATAGGTGCTTTTGCCCAGGCAGATGGTCAGTACGTCACGCGGAATACGGAAGAACTCCACCGTACGCGCCAGGGCGAAGGAGTTCGGCGGAATGATGCAGACATCGCTTTTTACATCGACAAAGCTCTTCTCATCGAAGTTCTTCGGGTCGACGGTGGCCGAGTTGATATTGGTGAACACCTTGAATTCGTCGGCGCAGCGTACGTCGTAACCGTAGCTGGACACCCCGTACGAGATCAGCGCATTGGCGCCTTCGGCCCGCACCTGACGCTCCACGAAGGGCTCGATCATGCCGTGCTCTTGGGCCATGCGGCGAATCCACTTATCCGATTTGATGCTCATGGCAAGGTGTCCTGAATAGCTGGGTGAAAAAGTGTGGGCATATTACCGGGAGCCACGGCGCGGTTCAAACAGCGCCCCTTCGGGTGCTGGTAGGAGCCAGCTTGCTGGCGAACCCTGCAAGCACACCTTTTCCAGGGTTCGCCAGCAAGCTGGCTCCTACGAGTTGATCGCAGCGCGTTAGAACTGCGGGGTGTATTTGACGGTGAACATGACGTTGCGCGGGTCGCCGTAGTAGTTGCCGCCGTCTGGGTCGTTGTACGCGGGAATGTAGTACTTCTTGTCGAAGACGTTATTGAGGTTCACCGCCAGACCGATCTCGTCGGTGGCTTGGTACGCGGCGCGGGCGGTCCAGACCGCCAACCCCGGCAGATCATAGGAGTAGTCCTGGCTCGGCGTATGGCTGCTGGCGTTTACCCCGGCACCCAGGCTGACGCGGTTGAAGTCGCCGGGCAGTTTGTAGTTGGCCCACACGCGCAGCATATGTTTGGGCGTCCACGTGCTGAAGATCTTGCCTTCTTTCTCCGGGTCTTTCAGGTACTTGGTAGTGTTGTAGGTGTAGCCGGCAGACACCTGCAGGTCGGTCACCACTTCACCAGTCACTTCTGCTTCAAAGCCCTGGCTGCGGACTTTGCCGGAGGCACGCGAGCAGTACCAACCATCACAGTTCATCGGCGTACCCGCACCTTCCAGGGTGGCACGGTTTTCCTGGTCGTAACGGAACAACGCCAGCGACACGTTGATTCGCCCGTCCGCCAGCTCGCCCTTCAAACCGGTTTCATAGTTGGTGCCGGTAATGGGCTCAAGCAGACCGCCGGCGATGGTCCGTTCGGTTTGCGGAATAAACACATCGGAGTAGCTGGCATAGGCCGACCAGTCTGGCGTGAGCTCATACACCAGGCCGGCATATGGGGTGACCCGGCCGGTGCTTTGCGTGGTGGAGTCCACATCCCAGCCAGCCTGGCGCACACCCAGTTTCTCTTGATAGGCGGTGTACTCGTACTCATACCAACTGGTGCGACCACCAAGAATCAAGGTCAGCGGGTCCAGCAGCTTGACCCGCCAGGTGCCGTAGATGCCCTTCTGACGCACATCATAGGTGCTGGGGTTATAGCTGGCATTGGGGCGCGCAAGAATGCTTTGCAGGTCTTCATACGGGCGGTGATGGTCGATATCGAGGATATTCGCCGTCCACGTACGGTAGGCCGCATAGGCCCCTTCGTTGGTGTACTTGGAATAGTTGGCGCCCAGCACCATCGACTGCTCAAAGCCCAAGCCTGTGAACTTGCCGTCCACGTACATATCAATGC
>JBCECW010000494.1:1714-3692 GCA_039207785.1 Pseudomonas sp.
AATCGAAGTAAGCCGAACCCCCGCCATTCAGGTTGGAGCGCCCGACCATATATTGGTAAGTCGCTTCGTTGCTTTCGAACATGCCAAAGGCAGCCGCTTTAAAGCGCCAGTCATCGTTAAAGCGATGCTCAAGATCCAGGTACACCGAACTCTGGTCATTGGTGCCACGGTTCCAGGTAGAACCGGTATAGGTCGAACGCGACAGCTCAAGATCACTGGTGTCGGCGTAACGCGGCATGCCGAGGAAGTACGGGCGGTAATGGCCACCATGGTGGTTAAAGCCAACCCCCAAGGTTGTGCTGTCGCTCAGATCGAAATCCAGGGCGGCGTAGATGGTCTGGTCGCGGTTCCATTTGTAGTCGACGAAAGAATCGCCCTGCGAGTAATCCACCACGGTACGGCCACGAATGGTGCCTGCCTCATTCAGCGGGCCGCCGGCATCCACTTGCATACCGTAGCGATCCCACGAACCGGCGGTGCCGGTTACTGTCACGGTGGGCTTGTCCTGACCACGCTTGCGCACCAGGTTGATTGCTCCACCTGGGCTATTGGCGCCTTGCAGCAAGCCAGCGGCGCCACGCAGAAATTCAACGCGATCGTAGATAGCCATGGGTTCGGTCAGGTAGCTACCCAACGAATACAGGCTACGCGGCGTCGGCACGCCGTCGTATTGCAGCGCTTCGATATCGAAGCCACGGGAGAAAATAAACATGCCCGGGCCCGGCGACTTGGTGGAGGTCATGCCGGTGGTGTTGATCAGCGCCTCGGCCAGGCTGGTGATGTTCTGGTCGTCCATCCGCTGGCGGGTCAGCACGGTCACCGATTGCGGGATGTCTTTTAGCTTCTGCTCGCCCTTGCCGATGCTCACCGCGCCGGTGGTGTAGGAGCCGGTGCCTTCGGTGGTGGTGCCCAGGGTATTGCCGCTGATTTCGGTCATGCCCAAGGCCACGCCACCTGTCGGCACACTGACCAGGCTAAAACGCTTGTTGCCTTCCTGGCGCACCTGCAGGCCGCTGCCGGCCAGCAACTTGGCAAAGCCTTCGTCCACGCTGTAGTCGCCTTGCAGCCCAGCCGAGTTCAGGCCGGCGGTTTGCGCCGAGGCAAACGACAGCATCACGCCGCTGGCGGCAGCAAACTGACTCAATACGGTGCCCAGCGGGCCGGGGGCGATGCTGTAGCTCTGGCGGCTGGCGTCGGTTTGCGCCAGGGCCGGCTGCACCGCGCTGAATACCAGCGGGGCGCCGAGGGCGAAGCCGAACAAGGCGTGGCGTATGCCTTTGGCCAATTTGTTGCGCTGCGGTGTCATCAATGTCGATCCTTGTGGCGTTAGCAGATGGAGGCGGTTAACCCGCTCTACTGCTTGAGCCGGACGAGAATCGAAATCGGCAACCCAGATAGGAAATATTTTCATCAAGGCGCAAACATCACGCCTCGACACGTACCCAGTAACGGGAAAAGCTGCGCAGTTTTACCGGCAGCGAGGCCGTCAGGTTGGCCAAGACGGCGTCGGTATCGTTCAGGGTAAAGGCCCCGGATACCCTTAGGTCGGCGACCTCGGGCGCGCAACTCAGGTGGCCAGGGCGATAGCGCGACAGCTCGGCGATAAAGTCGCCCAGGCGCCAGTCGATGGCCACCAGCATGCCCCGCGACCAGGCGCTGACATTGGCGTCGGCCACGCGCACCGGGCCTACCGCGCGGGCATCGAACTGCAGTTGCTCGCCGGCATTCAGGCGCTGGGGCGTATCCGGCGCCAGGCGCGAACGTACTTCCACCGCATGTTCCAGCACGGTGACAGCCGTGTTTTTCTCACCCAGACGCACGTTGAAGTCAGTGCCCAAAGCACGCACCCGACCGTGGGGCGTGACCACCGTCAATGGCCGTGGTACGGGCACCAGGCGATCCGGCGCGGTCAACAAGCGCAGCTCGCCGTGGCGCAGGGTAATCAGGCGTTCGCTGCGGCTGTAATGCACATCCACTT
>JBCECW010000495.1:0-3648 GCA_039207785.1 Pseudomonas sp.
GCACGGCGGGGCGCACGTCGAGGCTGGCGGTGGCATTGAAGTTGCCGTTGTAGAGCTCGCCGCGCATGTTTTCCAGGGTCAGCAGGCCGTCCTTGCCGTTGGCTTTGATGCTGGCGTTCTCAATCGGCAGCTTGTCCACGGTGAGCAGACCCAGGCCGATATTGACCTCGGCGGTCACTTTACGCAGCTGGTCGATCGGCAGCACCGGCTCTTCGCTCCAGGCTTGCTGGCTCGGCGGGTTGGGCAGGTCGCTATTGCCGTCCTTGCCGGCGCTGGCCAAGGCGCCGCTGACTTCGTTCTGGCGGCTGCTGCGTTGCTCGTTGTCTTTGTTCTTGGGCGGCAGGTAGCTGTCGAGGTTGAGTTTGTCGCCTTTGAGCTGAACGCTTAGTGCCTGCTTGGCCAGGTCGGTAACGGCCAGGCTGCCGGTAAAGGCGCTTTCGTCGACTTTCAGTTTCAGCTCGTTCAGCGCCAGGCTATTGGCATTGCCTTGCAGGCGCGAAACCAGCTCGACTTTGCTCAGAGCATTGGCGTTGGCCATGGCTGGCACTGGGCGGCCGATGCCTTCGAGGAACTCACGCAGGTTGAATTCGGCAATCGACAGGCCGCCGGTAAGCTGCGGCTCTTTATCCAGTTCACGCACATTCAGCTCACCGAGGGCGCGCAGCTGGTTGGCGGAGAGTTTCAGGCCGTTCCATTCGGCAATCTGTGCGCCTTGGTCGAGCAGCAATTGGCCTTGGGCGGCGAAGGTCAGGGTCTTGCCGTTCAGTGGCTCGCCGGAGGCTTCACCAGACAGCTTCAGGTCTTCGAACTGGTAGCGCTTGAGGGCACGGTCGAAACGCAGCACGCCGGCCACTTCGGTCTTGGCGCGCAGCACCGGCTGGTTGGTGCCGAGGAAGGCGGTGAGTTTGACCGGGATATTGGCGCCTTCGCGGATCGCGCCGGTGGAGAGCTCAATGCCTTCGGCGCTGAATTGCTTGCCGCTCTTGGCATCTTTGTAGTCGATGCGGGTGTTGGCCAGGGTCAGGCTGTCGATATCCAGTTTCACTGGCGAGGAAGGCTTGGCGTCCGCTGTGCTTTCGTTGGTTGGCGCCGGGGTGCCGGTAGTAGCCGGTTGGTCTGTCGAGGCGGCGGGCTTGGCCGGGCGGCCGATATCTTGCCAGTTGCCGTGGCCTTGTTCGTCGCGGGTGAGGGTCAGGTTAAGACCGTCGACCTTGATATCGCTCATCTGCACTTCGCGGCGCAGCAGCGGCAGTACGCGTACCGACAGGCCGATCATGCGCAGGTCGGCAAACGGCTGCTCGGGGGTAGTGGCACTGGCCAGGGTGGCGTCGTGCAGTTCCAGGCCCAGCCAGGGGAACAGGCTCCAGCCGATATCACCGTTGAGGGTCAGCTCGAGGTTGGCCTTGTCGCGGGCCAGTTGGCGGATTTCGTCTTTGTAGTCGTTGGGATCGAACAGGTGGGTGAGGGCAAAGCCCAGCGCCACGAGGATCAGCAAGACTCCGAGGAAAAACAGACCCAGGATTTTGCCAAACGATTTCATGGACGATTCCTTTTGTTTGAAATGGAAAGCTCAAGCGGGAAAAACCGCTGCCGGAGTATAACGCCGACCAGCGGTAAGGGTGGCTGGAGGATTGGAGGGGCACAGCCGGCGGTGGTTCCGCCTCTGTGCCCCTGCGCGGCGCTGGCGCGGTTACAGCGGCTCGAGCGGCAGTCCGGTTTTGGCCGCCAAGGCCTGGCTTTGCAGGTGCTCGGCAGGCGCCGCCAGGTGCAGTGGCTTACCTGCTTCAGTTGCCAGGCGCTGCGCTTCTGCCAGTAAACGGCGGGCAACGCCACGCTGACGGGTAACAGTTCGTACGCACAGGTGCGATAAGCGCCAGTGTTCCTCGCCTTTTTCTAGCAGGGCGGCACCGAGCAGACGGTCGTTGAAACGGCCGGCCAATAATTGGCCATTGACGAGGGCGTTTTCGATCAGCGCTTCACGGTTGGCGAAGGGCGTGAGCAGCCACTCGGGCGCGTCGTTGTATACCTTCTGCAGGTCGAGCAAATCCTGACTCGAAGGTTGGTTTATTACCTCTACATGTACCGGCATGCCTGGGCTCGGGCCTCTCTAGGTGGGTTGATACAGGTCATTTGTGCGTTGGGCAGCAAATGGTAAGCGCAAACCTAGTCGTCGTACCTCTACAGGCGATATCCTTCGCCCGTTAAACAGCTATCGCCTTGTTTGCCAACCATAAAAAATAGAGAACTCTCCTATGAGTGACGCCCTTGTAGCGGATGGCGACGCAGCCAAACCTGCGTTTCTGTCCAAGGAGCGCATCATCGCTGCTCCTGGTTTCAACCGTTGGCTAGTGCCGCCTGCCGCACTCGCCATCCACCTGTGTATCGGTATGGCCTACGGTTTCTCCGTGTTCTGGCTGCCCTTGTCCAAAGCTATCGGTATTACGGCCCCTGTGGCCTGTAGTCCTGAGCTTGGCTTTATCCAGCAGATGTTTGCCAGCGATTGTGATTGGCAGATCTCCATGCTGGGTTGGCTATATACCCTGTTCTTCGTGTTCCTCGGTTGTGCGGCTGCCGCTTTCGGTGGCTGGCTGGAGCATGCTGGCCCGCGCAAGGCCGGTGTGGTTTCGGCGGTGTTCTGGTGCGGCGGTCTGCTGATCTCGGCGCTGGGTGTGTATACCCACCAGATCTGGCTGATGTGGCTGGGCTCTGGCGTGATCGGTGGTATCGGCCTGGGCCTGGGTTATATCTCGCCGGTGTCCACGCTGATCAAGTGGTTCCCGGACAAGCGCGGCATGGCTACCGGTATGGCCATCATGGGTTTTGGTGGTGGCGCCATGGTGGGCGCGCCGCTGGCGGCCCAACTGATGAGCCATTTTGCCAGCCCTGAAGGTGTGGGCGTTTGGCAAACCTTCGTGGTCATGGCCGTTATCTACTTCATCTTTATGATGGGTGGTGCACTGGGCTACCGCGTGCCGCCGACCGGCTGGAAGCCTGAGGGCTGGACCGCGCCGGTGAAAAAAGCCAACAACGAGATGATCACCAAGGGCCATGTGCATGTTAACAAGGCCTGGAAAACCCCTCAGTTCTGGTTGGTCTGGGCCGTTCTGTGCCTGAACGTGTCGGCTGGTATCGGCATTATCGGCATGGCTTCGCCGCTGTTGCAGGAAGTGTTTGGTGGCCGTCTGATCGGCACCCACCAGAGCTTCGGTGAGCTAAGCCCTGAGCAACTGGCGCAGATCGCGATCATCGCCGCCGGCTTCACTGGTCTGCTGAGCTTGTTCAACATCGGTGGCCGTTTCTTCTGGGCCTCGTTCTCCGACCTGATCGGCCGCAAGGCGACCTACTTCGTGTTCTTCGCGCTGGGCTTCACCCTGTACGCGCTGGTGCCGTGGACCGGCCACCTGGGTAGCATCGCCCTGTTCGTGTTCGCCTTCTGCCTGATCCTGTACATGTACGGTGGTGGCTTCGCGACCGTTCCGGCTTACCTAGCCGACCTGTTCGGTACCCAGATGGTCGGTGCGATCCACGGTCGCCTGCTGACCGCCTGGGCCTTCGCTGGCGTGCTGGGCCCGGTGCTGGTCAACTACCTGCGTGAGTATCAGCTGAGCATCGGCGTCGAGCGCGCTGCCGCTTACGACATCACTCTGT
>JBCECW010000496.1:0-3641 GCA_039207785.1 Pseudomonas sp.
GTAACGCTGTAGCCATCCTGGCGCAGGGCGTTGGTCAGCACCTCGAGCAGGCCGGAGTGGTCGTGTTTTTTGTCGCAGACCAACAAGTGCAGGTGCGACTGGGTGACGCCGGCAATCAGCTTGGCGCGTTTTAGCGCGCAGCCTTCAGGATGTTCGGGTTCGATAATCACCAGGATGCTGCGAACGGCTTGCATGGTCGTATCCTCACTGAGCTGGCGGCTTGCGCTACTTACGGCGTTATGTGCGGCGTCACTATAGGTTTAGCCCACCGTTGCGCTTGCTGATGCAGATCAAGGCTTTCCCACGGGCACAAGGCCCCGCGCCACCGTATAATCCCGCGCCTGCCCCATAGCCCAGCCGTGATTTATGCCTGTTCTTCCTGAAATCGACACCTTTCTGTTGTGCCCCACACCCGCCAGTTGGGTGCAAGCGGCGCTGAATAACCTCGATATCCTGCTTATCGACCACGCCAACAACGAGAAGAAAGCCGCCGGCTCGGCCTTTCAATTTATGTTCCAGTACAGCAACAAGCTGGATCTGCAGAACAAGATGTCGCGCCTGGCCCGCGAAGAGCTGCGGCATTTCGAGCAGGTGCTGGGGTTGATGAAAAAGCGCGGTATGCCCTGGTTCAACGTCGGTTCGGCCCGCTATGCCGGCGCCTTGCGCAAGCTGATCCGCAACCACGAGCCCTATCGCCTGACCGACTCCCTGCTGGTGGGCGCCTTTGTCGAAGCCCGTTCCTGCGAGCGTTTCGCCGCCTTGGCGCCGCACCTGGATGAAGAACTGGGCAAGTTCTACAGCAGCCTGCTGAAGTCCGAGGCGCGGCATTTTCAGGATTACCTCAAGCTCGCCTACCAATATGGCGACGAAGGGGATATCCAGACCAAGATCGTCGAAATCGCGGAAAAAGAACGCGAGCTGATCGAAACCCCCGATAGCGATTTCCGCTTCCACAGCGGCGTTCCAGCCCTTAGCTGACCCCCACTTTCCCCGTACATAAATAAGCAACCGTCCGAAACCTATCGGACGGTTCGATCTCGCGTATCTGAAATAAACCACTAGCAAGCTAACTATTTTGTTGACTTTAACTGCCTAGGCAGTAAATTGGACGGCACTACCTGCCTAGGCAGCTATTGGTGCTTCCATGACCCACTACACCCCCGAAAACTTTGAATACATCCGTATCGGCATCCTGGTAGGGCGCGCAGCCTTGCTCAAAGACCGCATCCTGGATGGCTATCTGGCGCCCCATGGCGTCACCGCAGCGCAGTTCAAAGTGCTGATGATCATTCTGCAGGGGCATGACACCCCCGCTGACCTGTGCCGCTACCTGTCCCTGGATAGCGGCTCGATGACCCGCATGCTCGACCGCCTAGAACAGAAGGGACTGCTGAGCCGCAGCCGCAGCGAAAGCGACCGCCGCCAGGTGCGCTTGGCGCTGACCGATGAGGGCAGGGCGCTCAACGCCTTGCTGCCGACCATCGGCGCCGCCGCGATGAACGATTTCACCGCAGCCCTTACGCCAGTGGAACTGCACACCTTGGAAGAGCTTCTGAAAAAGATGCTGCTGGCCGCCGGCGACAGCATCATCCTCGAACGTTTTGGTGACGTATGACCCCACCGATCAAAACCAGCTTGAGCCTCACCTTGGCCGCCATGCTGCTGGCCGGTTGCGCCAACTACAGCGGCCTGCACACCCAGGGCGTAAGCCTCGATGCGCAAAGCCTGCGCGCTGGGCAAAGCCTTAATGGCGTGACCCTGTCGCCGGCTGCCTGGCCGCAGCGCGATTGGTGGAAAAGCCTGGGCGACAGCCAGCTCGACGGCCTGATCAACGAAGCCCTGCGCGATAGCCCGGATATGCAGATCGCCAGCGCCCGCGCCCATCAGGCCAGCGCTGCCGCTGGCGCGGCCGATGCCGCGCGCATGCCCAGTGTCGACGCCGAGGCCAGCGTCAGCCGCTCGCGCCTGGCCCGTGACCAGGACCCCCTTGGCCAGGGCGGCGCCTACAGCACCCTGCGCAGCGCCCAGCTGGGCTTTAACTACACCTTCGATCTCTGGGGCGGCGAGCGCGCCGCCTGGGAAGCCGCTCTGGGCCAGGCCCGCGCCGCCGAAGTGGATCGCCAGGCCGCCGGCCTGACCCTGGCTGCCGATGTCGCCCGCGCTTACAGCAACCTGGGCCAGGCGTTTATCGTCCGTGACCTGGCGCAGCAGGACGTCAAACGCACGCAGGATATGCTCGACCTCGGCCAACGCCGCCTGGCCTCGGGCATCGACAGCGAATATCAGTACCAGCAAACCGAAAGCCTGGCCGCCAGCTCGCAAGAGCAATTGATCGACGCCGAGAAAAACCTGCAAAGCGCCCGTGTGGCCATGGCCGTGCTGCTGGGCAAGGGGCCGGATCGTGGCAACGAAATTGCCCGGCCGGCCATCCTGCAGCCCAGCGCCGTGGCATTGCCCTCGTCGTTGCCGGCCGAGCTGCTGGGCCGCCGCCCGGACCTGGTGGCAGCACGCTGGCGGGTCGAGGCGGCGAGCAAGGGTATCGAGGCGGGCAAAACCCAGTTCTACCCTAACCTCAACCTGACGGCCGCCGCCGGCACCCAATCGCTGCTGGGGGATTCGCTGTTCGGTGCCCCCAGTCGCTTCTTCAATATTGCCCCGGCCATTTCGCTGCCGATTTTCGACGGCGGCCGCCTGCGTGCCGACCTCGATAGCCGCGACGCCGACTACGACCTGGCCGTGGCCCAGTACAACAAAAGCCTGGTGGCGGCACTTAACCAGGTCAGCGACACCATCAACCAGTTGCACGCCATCGCCAAGCAGATTGTCGCCAAGCAGCGTGCCACCGATGTGTCCCAGCAGTCCTTCGATACCGCTGTGCAGCGTTACGGCTCGGGTATCGGCAACTACCTGGACGTGCTGACCATCGAACAACAATTGCTCCAGTCGCAACGCCAGCTCGCCAGCCTGAATGCCGAGCAAATCGATTTGTCGATCCAACTGATGCAGGCCCTGGGCGGCGGCTTTCAAGGCGAGCACATCGCCGCGGCCACTCCCTCCAGCAACGCCTCTGCACCTGAACAAACAAGGTAATCGCCATGGCTACTTCTACTTCACCCGCTGAATCTGCAAGCGCTGAACAAACCAACGCCAACCCTGGCAAACGCAAAGCCATGTTGCTGGGCCTTCTGGTGCTGGTGATCGTGGCCTGCGCCGGCACCTGGGCCTGGTACCACTTCTATGGGCGCTTTAGCGTCGACACCGATGACGCCTATGTAAACGGCAACGTGGTGTCGATTACGCCGCTGGTGACCGGCACGGTGATCAGCATCGGCGCCGACGATGGCGACCTGGTGCAACAAGGCCAGGTGCTGCTCAAGTTCGACCCCAACGATGCCGAAGTCGCGCTGCAAAGTGCCGAAGCCAACCTGGCCCGTACCGTGCGCCAGGTGCGCGGTCTGTACAGCAATGTCGATGGCCAGAAAGCCCAGGTGGTGGCGCAGAAAGCGGCGGTGCAAAAGGCCCAGGAAAACTTCAACCGGCGTAAGACCCTGGCCGCCAGTGGCGCGATTTCTCAGGAAGAGCTGTCCCACGCCCGCGATGACCTGACCGCTGCCGGATTGGTTGCGCTCGTTCAATCGTCG
>JBCECW010000497.1:0-3632 GCA_039207785.1 Pseudomonas sp.
CGCGTATTCCGCATGGCGCCGATCCATCACCACTTTGAATTGAAAGGCTGGCCGGAGCCGCGCGTGATCGTGCGCTTCTGGATCATCACCGTAATCCTGGTGCTGATCGGCCTGGCCACTCTGAAACTGCGTTAAGGACAAGGAACCCAATGAGCCTGATCGCTTCTGACCACTTCCGCATCGTTGTCGGCCTCGGCAAGAGCGGCATGTCCCTGGTGCGCTTCCTCGCGCGCCAAGGCATCCGTTTTGCCGTGGCCGACACGCGCGAGAACCCGCCGGAGCTGGCCGCCATTCGCGCCCAGTACCCGCAGGTTGAAGTGCGTTGTGGCGAACTGGACGTGGATTTCCTCTGCCGCGCCGAGGAGCTGTATGTCAGCCCCGGCCTGGCCCTGGCCACTCCCGCGCTGCAGGCCGCTGCCGCGCGTGGGGTAAAACTGCTGGGTGATATCGAACTGTTTGCCCGTCACGCCAAGGCGCCGATCGTGGCCATTACTGGCTCCAACGCGAAAAGCACCGTGACCACCCTGGTGGGTGAGATGGCCGCTGCTGCCGGCAAGCGTGTGGCGGTGGGCGGCAACCTCGGTACGCCGGCCCTGGATCTGCTGGCCGATGACGTCGAGCTGTATGTGATCGAGCTGTCGAGTTTCCAACTGGAAACCACCGACCAACTGAATGCCGAAGTGGCCACCGTGCTGAATATCAGCGAAGACCATATGGACCGCTACAGCGGCCTACCGGCGTATCACCTGGCCAAGCACCGGATTTTCCGTGGCGCCCGCCAGGTGGTGGTCAATCGCCAGGACGGCTTGTCCCGCCCGCTGATTGGCGAGAACACCCCGTGCTGGACCTTCGGCCTGAACAAGCCGGACTTCAAAGGCTTCGGCCTGGTGCAAGAGCAGGGCGAAAAATACCTGGCCTTCCAGTTCGACACTTTGATGCCCGCGCGTGAACTGAAAGTGCGCGGCGCCCATAACCAGGCCAATGCCCTGGCGGCCTTGGCCCTGGGCCATGCCGTGGGCCTGCCATTCGAGCCCATGCTGCAGGCCCTGCGTGAATTCGCCGGCCTGGCGCACCGTTGCCAATGGCTGCGCGAACTGAACGGCGTGAGCTACTACGACGACTCCAAGGCCACCAACGTGGGCGCCGCTTTGGCTGCCATCGAAGGCCTGGGCGCGGATATCGCCGGCAAGCTGGTACTGGTGGCAGGTGGTGACGGCAAAGGTGCCGACTTCTCGGGGTTGGTTGCTCCTGTGGCCGCCCATTGCCGCGCCGTGATTCTGCTCGGCCGTGATGCGCCGCTGCTGGCCGCTGCACTGGCCGATACCGGCGTGCCGCTGGTGCGGGTGCAAACCCTGGATGAAGCGGTAAGCAAGGCCGCAGAGCTGGCCCAGAGCGGCGATGCCGTCTTGCTGTCGCCGGCCTGCGCCAGCCTGGATATGTTCAAGAACTTCGAAGAGCGTGGGCGTCTGTTTGCCCAGGCGGTAGGGGGGCTGAACTGATGCTCGCCCGCCTGCTCAGCGTTCTGCGCCCCTACCCGTCGCCGCTGTTTAGCCGCCGCGGTATCGACCTCGACTTCCCGCTGCTGGCCGGTTGCCTGGCATTGCTCGGCCTGGGCCTGGTGATGATTACCTCGGCCTCCACCGAAGTGGCCGCCGTACAGACCGGCAATCCGTTCTACCACATGATCCGCCACCTTATTTATATGGGCATCGGGCTCGGTGCCGCGGGCCTGATGATGGTGATTCCGCTGGCCACCTGGCAGCGCATGGGCGGCACCTTGCTGGTGGTGGCCTTTGGTTTGCTGGTGCTGGTGCTGCTGCCGGGCATCGGCCGCGAAGTAAACGGTTCGATGCGCTGGATTGGCTTTGGCGCCTTTAACGTGCAGCCATCGGAAATCGCCAAGGTATTTGCCGTGATCTACCTGGCCGGCTACTTGGTGCGCCGTCAGGAAGAAGTGCGCGAAAGCTGGATGGGCTTTTTCAAACCCTTCATCGTGCTGCTGCCTATGGCCGGCCTGCTGCTGATGGAGCCGGACTTCGGCGCCACCGTGGTGTTGATGGGCGCGGCGGCGGCGATGCTGTTCCTTGGCGGTGTGGGCCTGTTCCGCTTCTCGCTGATGGTGGCGTTGGCCGTGGCGGCGGTGTTTGTCCTGGTGCAGGCGCAGCCTTACCGGATGGCACGTCTGGTGACCTTTACCGACCCCTGGGCCGACCAGTTTGGCTCGGGCTACCAACTGACCCAGGCATTGATCGCCTTTGGCCGTGGCCAATGGCTGGGCGTGGGCCTGGGCAACAGCATCCAGAAGCAGTTCTACCTGCCGGAAGCGCATACCGACTTCGTGTATTCCGTGCTGGCCGAAGAGCTCGGCCTGTTCGGTTCGCTGGCCACCGTGGCGCTGTTTGTGTTTGTCAGCGTGCGCGCCCTATATATCGGCCTGTGGGCCGAGAAAGCCAAGCAGTTCTTTGCCGCCTATGTGGCCTACGGCCTGGCGTTTCTGTGGATTGGCCAGTTCCTGATCAATATCGGCGTAAACGTCGGCCTGTTGCCCACCAAAGGCCTGACCCTGCCGTTCCTCAGTTATGGCGGCAGCTCGTTGGTGATCTGCTGCGCGTGCCTGGGCTTGCTGCTGCGTATCGAGTGGGAGCGGCGCACCATCCTGGGCAGCGAGGATGTCGATTTCGTCGAGAGCGATTTCGCCGACGAGCCCGTCAGCAACAAAGCGTCCAAGGAGGTGGTCCATGGCCGCTAACGTTCTGATCATGGCCGGCGGTACCGGCGGCCACGTGTTCCCGGCGCTGGCCTGTGCTCGCGAGTTCCAGGCGCGCGGTTATACCGTGCACTGGCTGGGTACGCCGCGCGGCATCGAGAACCAGCTGGTGCCCGAAGCCGGTATCGAATTGCACCTGATCAATGTCGCCGGCCTGCGTGGCAAGGGCTTCCTCAATCTGTTGAAGGCGCCGTTCAGCCTGCTGCGTTCGTTGTTCCAGGCGCGGCGCATTGTGCGCACCCTGAAACCGGTGTGTGTGCTGGGCATGGGTGGCTATGTCACTGGCCCCGGTGGCCTGGCGGCGAAACTGGCCGGCGTGCCGTTGATTATCCACGAGCAAAACGCCGTGGCCGGCACCGCCAACCGCAGCCTGGTGCGCTTTGCCACCCGCGTGTGCGAGGCGTTCCCCAACACCTTCAAGGCCTCGGCCAAACGCCGCACCACCGGCAACCCGGTGCGTGAAGAGCTGTTTCTGGAAACCCCGCGCGACACCCTGCAAGGCCGTCGCCCGCGTTTGCTGATCCTGGGTGGCAGCCTGGGGGCTGAGCCGCTGAACAAATTGCTGCCCGAGGCGCTGAGCGAAGTGGCCTTGGAAATTCGTCCGGAAGTAGTGCACCAGTCCGGCAAGAATCACGATGAAGTCACCACGGACCGTTATCAGGCCGCCGGTGTCCAAGCGCACGTTGCGCCCTTTATCAAAGACATGGCCGGCGCGTATGCCTGGGCCGACCTGGTGGTGTGCCGCGCAGGCGCGCTGACCATCAGTGAACTGGCTGCTGCCGGTCTGCCGTCGATGCTGGTGCCCTTGCCGCACGCCATCGACGATCACCAGACCCGCAATGCCGATTATCTGGCTCGGGAGGGC
>JBCECW010000498.1:0-3631 GCA_039207785.1 Pseudomonas sp.
CGGGCGCAATCGCCAGGTGAACGCCGGCGTCACGGCGTGGGCGTGGGCCAGGGCATTCTCAAGGTGATTCCGGGGCGTATTTCCACCGAGGTGGATGCGCGTCTGTCCTTCGATACCGAGGCCACCCTGGCGCGTGCTCACCGCCTGGTGGAGCTGTATGAGAAAGCCGGCGTGGGCCGCGAGCGCATCCTGATCAAGATCGCCTCCACCTGGGAGGGTATCCGCGCCGCCGAACAGCTGGAGCGCGCCGGTATCCAGACCAACCTGACCCTGCTGTTCTCCTTTGCCCAGGCCGCCGCCTGTGCCGATGCCGGGATCTTTCTGATCTCGCCGTTCGTGGGCCGTATCTATGACTGGTACAAAAAGGCTGAAGGCCGCGACTTTGTTGGCGCTGAAGACCCGGGCGTAAAGTCGGTAACGCGCATCTACAACTACTACAAGGCCAATGGCTACGACACCGTGGTAATGGGCGCCAGCTTCCGCAATATCGGCCAGATCGAGCAATTGGCCGGCTGCGACCGCCTGACCATCAGCCCGGAGCTGCTGCAACAACTGGCCGACGACAATGGCACGCTGCAACGCGTGCTGCACGAAGGCAACGCTGGTGAAGCCAAGCAGGTGCCGAGCGAAAGCAGCTTCCGCTGGGCTATGAACGAAGATGCCATGGCCACCGAGAAGCTGGCCGAGGGTATTCGCCAGTTCGCTCGCGACCAGGAAAAACTCGAAGCCTTGCTCGCCGCCAAACGTTAAAAGCGCCAATAAAAAGCCCAGCATCAATGCTGGGCTTTTTGTTTACCGCCAACCTCAACCGCGCTCTAGCGCGCTCACCAGATCGTGGAACTCTTCACGATTGGACTCGTTCAGGCCCATCAGGATGCGGTGGGCTTCCAACACCTTGGCCTTTACCACTTCTTCGGACTGATCTTGCGACGGCAGATCGGCCATGGTCGGCGGGCACGACACGGGTTGGTCGACAATATTGAACACCTGGTCGAAACCCATGGATTGCAGCAGGCGGGTGATATCGGCGTGGGTGGTAACTACCGTGGGCAGCAACCCGACCTTTTGCCGCGACAGGATCGACAACTTGGCCAACAGGCCCAGGGTGGTGCTGTCGATGCTGCGGGTTTCGGTAAGGTCGATGACGATGGCCGAGAAGTTCAGCGCGGTGAAAATCTTCTCGATCGTGGCGTCCAACGCTGAACAGAGCGTCAGGCGCACTTCGCCCACGAATTTGAGCACGAACGTGCCGTTCTGCTCGGCAAACTGAATACGACCGGTACTCATGCAAAGGTACCCTTACTTTCTTTGCGGCGTATCAGCTTCATACGGCGCGCGGTCATACAGATCATGCAAGGTTCCTGCTTAACACCAGCAAGGCAATATCATCTGGCATCTCTGCGAGATTGGCCAGCCCAAGCACCTGGCGCAAGCCATCCAGGCTGCCACCTGCCGTGCACACCAACTGCGGTAGCAACGCTTCCTTTTCTTTGAGTGTATCGCTCGGCAAAAGGTCCAGAATGCCGTCGGAGAGCAAAGTCAGGCTGAATGACTCGGGCAATTCCAGCTGATGGTCGCTGTAGGTAGCCTCGTCAAACAGCCCTACCGGCAGGCCACGGCCTTCCAGGTAGTGCGCCTTGCCTTCGCTGTACATGATCGGCAACGGCAAATGGCCGCCGATGCTGTACGTGAGTTTGCCGCTCTGCTCGTCAATCACCCCACCGAGCATGGTGACGTGCTTGCCGAGTTTGCAGTTGATCAGCCCGCGGTTGATGTGGCCAAGCACATCCGAGGGCTTGAATTCGGGGAGCAGACCGCCACGGCGCGACTCGTACAGCAGCCGGGTGGTCATGAATTTCAGCAGTACCGTAATAAACGCCGACGACGCGCCATGACCCGAGACATCGGCCAGGTAGAAGGCGATACGGTGGTCATCGAGGCGGAAGTAATCAACGAAGTCGCCGGACAGGTACAGCGACGGGATGATCTGGTGGGCAAACTGCAACCCATCCACCGTCCACGGCGTAACCGGCAGCATGTTCATCTGCACCTGGCGACCGGCATTCTGGTCTTCCTGCAGCAGATTGAGGCTGGCCTGCAGCTCGCGGTTGGCGACTTCGAGTTTTTCCCGGTAACGCTGGTTTTCGATGCGCAGGTTGGCGCGGTCCAGCGCGCGGCGTACCGAGTGCTCCAGCACGGCCAGGTCTTCGAGGGGTTTGATCAGGTAATCGGCAGCGCCCAGGCGCAAGGCTTCGACGGCGTCACTCATGACGCCAGCGCCGGACACGACGATAACCGGCGTCTCCACCTCGAGTGCGTTGATCCGGCGGATCAGCTCTAGACCGTCGACTTGCGGCATGCGCAGGTCGCAGATCACCAAGTCAGGTTTTTCCTGCTCGAATATCTGCAGACCCTGCAAGCCGTTACTAGCTTGCAGAACGCTGAAGCCACTGTCTTCCAAGTAGGCGGCGAGGCTCGCGCGCACCACTTCGTCGTCATCAATAATCAGCAGCGAGGCACTGGAATTGTGCATGGGGTACCAGGCAAACGGCGCCAGGGGTGGTTGGCGTGTACGTCAGGCCGACCGGCCCGGACGCGTGTACGGTCAAGGCGCAGACGGTACTCCCATCCGTGCGGCGATTCAAGCTTGCGCCGATCATCGTCTGAGTCCTTTACAGCTCAAAGAGGCCAAGGTTATAAGGGCCACCGGAGAGTCCATAAAACCAGAGGAGCGGGTCAATGAGCCAAAGTGATCATGCCTACACCGAAAAACGCGACTACATCCGTATGCGCCTGGAAGCCCCCGTCACCCTGAAACACGCTGGCCGCGACGTTCCGGCCCTCTGCCTTGATCTGTCCAGTACCGGCATGCAATTGGAAGCCGATAGCGACGCCAAGGTGGGCGACAAGGTTCGCGTCCATATCGCATCCGAACACAACGAATTACGCGGCCTCGATGCCGAAGCCGAAGTTATCCGCGCCAGCAAACTGGATAACGGCAAGCAATCACTGGGCTTGGCTATTCTGTCGATGAAGTAACCCGCTCACGGCACAAACAAAAAAGGCGACCTCAAGGTCGCCTTTTTTCGTTCTGCTTCGCTCTTCGCACCACGCCACTCAAGATCGAGCGAGCTAGAGCAGTGCAAGGCGGAAAGGCGTTTTTAAAGCGGAGTTGGCTGTAGCCAATGAGCATTTAAAAATGCCTTTCCAACGCAGCAATGCCGACGCGCAGCCGATCGTTTAGTAACTCAGAAGTCGTCTTCGACTTCGCCATCCTTCACCTTGAATTCGCGCATTTGCAGGTAAGCGTTGCGGATAAAGGAATACTTGTCGCCGCTGATAAATTTCTCCGCCGACAGCAGACTGGCGCGGGTATCGACTACATCTACGCCACGCAGCACGTTACGGGCCGGTACGTCGTTGATATAGGGGTAGGGTTCGAGAAAGCTGTCCGGAATCTTGCCCGAGGCATCACGCACGGTGCTTGGGCCAAGCAGCGGCAGTACCAGGTACGGGCCGCTGTTCAGGCCCCAGGCGCCGAGGGTCTGGCCAAAGTCTTCGTCGTTGCGCTGCAGGCCCATCTTGGTGCCCACATCAAAGAAGCCAAGCAGGCCAAAGGTGGTGTTGAACA
>JBCECW010000499.1:0-3629 GCA_039207785.1 Pseudomonas sp.
CGTTCTTGTCGCCGCCCTTGATCAGGGCGCGGGCGAAATTAAGGCGGATATCGCCATCCTGCGGCGCCAGTTCGACGGCCTTGCGCAGCAGTTCGGTGCCCTTGGCCACCTGTCCCTGCTCGACCTGCAATACGCCGATGCCTTGGCGGCCGTGGAGTCCGGCGCCGCCGATGTGGCAGTGATGGCATTCGAAGCCAGCAGTGAACGTTTTCGCCGCCAGTTGCTATGGCGTGAGGAGATGGTGCTGGTAGTCCCGGCGCAGCACGCGCTGGCGAAGTTCCGTAGCGTCAAACCCGAGATTCTGGCCGACTACCCCTTGATGGTGATCGAGCAATACCAGCCCATGCGTGCGCGTATCGCCGAGCTGCTGGAGCAACAAGGCCTAAGCATGCCGGCGTCAAAATCGGTGGGTAATCTCAACACCTTGCTGGGCATGCTCGATGCCGGTATGGGCGTGACGCTGCTGCCGCATATCATCGCCAAACGCAACGAAGAACGCGGCACACGCATCGTCACGCTGCAGGGTGTGGACCTGTACCGCGACTTCGGCCTGATCTTCCCGCGCAAGGGTGAGCAGAGCCTGGCGGTGAGCAGCTTCTGCGACTTCCTCAATCAACAGATGAGCCTGGAAGCAGCTTCCAGCCTGGGTAAAAGCTGACGCATTTATTGGCGTTACTTATAAACCGATTGAGACAGGCAAATTGTTAGTGCCGCCCTGCGCTCCCTAGACTCGCTCTCCAACAAGACGGACCACTGCTGGAGAGCCGCCGTGAGCAACGCCCTGACCCCGTTCGACCAACGCCAATTGCGCAATGTACTTGGCACCTTTGTGACTGGCGTAACCGTCGTCACCACCCGCGACCCGAGCGGCAAAGCCTTCGGCGTAACGGCCAACTCGTTCAGCTCGGTGTCCCTCGACCCGCCTCTGGTGTTATGGAGCCAGGCCCTGACGTCCAGCAGCTACCCGGCGTTTCGCGACAGCGAGCACTTCACCATCAATATCCTGGCGGATGATCAGATCGCCATTTCCAACCATTTCGCCAAATCCCAGGACGATAAATTCAGCAGCGTGGCCCATGCCCAGGGACTCGGTGGCACGCCGATCCTCGATGGCGCCGCCGCGCACCTGGAATGCACCAAGGTGGCGGCCTACCCCGGTGGCGACCATGTGGTGTATATCGGTCGCGTCGAGCGTATCGGCCACTCGTGCAAACGGCCGCTGGCCTTTGCGGGCGGCAAATATATGGTCGCCTACAGCCATGATCTTGGCCCGCTGGCCTTGCATCTGGGCACTTCGACCCCCGCGCAACTGGAAAGCGTGCAGCGGGTAATTCGCGAACTGCCACAACTGGCCGAAGACCTGGGCGGCCATACCCTGTGCCTGGCGGTATGGGGCAACCACGGCCCAACCGCCATTCACTGGGAACCGTCGAGCCAGCCGGTTAGCCAGCAGTTGCGCCTGGGCCTGGTGATGCCCATTACCCAGTCGGCCACCGGGCGCGCCTTCGCCGCCTTTCTGCCGGCAGAAATGACCCGGTCGCTGATCGCTGAAGAGCTGCGGCAGTACCGCGAAGAAGGTGAAAACGAAGGTGCTCAGCTCGAGCGTTTTCAGCAGGAATTGCACGACACCCGCCGCCGTGGCATCGCCCAGGCCGCCAGGCCGCAACCCTCACCCTTGCACCAACTGACGGTAAACGCTTTTAGCGCACCGATTTACGACGCCGACGGGCAAATGATCATGGCGCTGTCCATCACCTCACCGGCTACGCGCTTGAGCGCCGACAGCGATGGCGATATCCCCAGGACGCTCAAGGCGATTGCCGATGGCTTATCCAATCAGTTGCACCCTGAAGGAGGAGTGGCCTGAGTCGATCGTGTGTTAGCAACCAGCAACGTTAAGGTCGATATGAATAATCCTGTCGACCTCCTCATGCCCTACCCCCATGCCGCGCAGGATGTACTGCACCATGCTTTCCACCGCGCTGACCGGGCGGCCGCCTTCGAGGATCTTGCGCAGTAGAAACAGCATGCCGCCAACCACGCAGTCGACGGTGGCATCGACGTCCACCACGTCGAAGACGCCCTCTTTGTTGCCGACCAGGATGTCGCGCGCCAGGGGGGTGCCCATGGTGGAGATCATGTCGTTGATGCTGTACATCGAGTGCACCAGGAACCAGCCCCACACCGGGTCGGTCAGGCCGCGGTGGATAGTGCGGCGGATATTCATGCCTACTCGCTCGGCAATTCCGGCGGTGGGTGAGGTGGTGGCGTCGAGTTCTTCGATCATCGCCAGGGCGTCTTCGATAAACACCGCGCGGGCCACTTCTTCCTTGCTGGTGAAGTAGTTGTAGAACGAGCCAAAGGACAGCTCGGCTTCTTCGGTAATGTCGTTGATGGCGGTGGCTTCGATGCCTTTGCGGCCCATCACCGAACGCGCTGCGCGCAACAGGCGATTGCGGGTGCGCTGGCGGGCTTTTTCATTGATGCGCGGTTGCCGTGGCTCTGCTGCGGCCTTGGCCTTGGCCGGCTTGGCGGCTGGCGACTGCTCGGTTGCCGCGTCAGTTTTCTTCGCGCGTTTGGGCGCAGGCTTGGCCTTTTCGTTCATCAGGAGTTCCGACTCGCGCACGGGTGTTGTGGCGGGCAAGGATACCCGACTCAACACATACCGCCCACCCGCGCTACAGTCCGCAAAAGCGCCAGCGCCGGCCACGCGGGCCGGCGTCGGGGCGTGGTTTAGAACTTTATGCCGATGCCCAGCAGCACCTGCGAATAGTGCGCGTCGATATTGCTGCCGGCGCTGCTGCCTTTGCCATGCAGGGTCTCGGGCAGGTGGTATTCGTAGCCCAGGGAAACGTCGGTCTGCTCCGGCAGGTGGTAGGTAAAACCGGCGGAAATCGAGTCATTGAGAATGCCCGGCGAGTAGTAGTTGGCGGCGGTGTGGCGCGCGTCCACCGCTTCGCTGGCGGTCTTGAACCCGGCGCGCAAGGTGACGGTGTTGCTGGCATTCCACGAGGCGCCCACGCGGTACACATCCTGGCTGTTCAGGCCAGCGCCATTGGGGTCGTTGAGAAAGCCGACATCGCCCCAGTTGATACGCAGGTAGTCCGCCGCCAGGGTCAGGCCATCGGTCACATGCAGGGCCAGGCCCATGCCATATTGCTCGGGCAGATCCAGGTGGCCGCCGGCAACGGCCAGCAGGTCATCCTGGTAGCCGTCAGCATCGGCGAAACGCATTTTCGGCGAGTACGAGGCGCCGACACTGAGCAGCGGGTTGATCGTCCACAGCCCGCCTACCCGCCAGCCAATGCCGGTCTGGGTCTGGATTCCGTGGGTGGACGACAAGCCCAGGCTGCCATTGGGCATTGGCGCCACCAGGCCACGGGCTTGCAGTTGTTGCACGCCCAGAAGCGTGGAGACGCCGACGGCCAGGTCCGGGGTGACTTTATAGGACAGGGTCGGGGCAAAGATCACATAGGCGATCTTGGTTTTTACATCGGGAAAGCCCATGCCGGGGATGGCCGCATGGCTGTAGTCCGAGCCCGAGCCGATGGAGTACACCGACAGGCCAACCGAGGTGCGCTCGCCCAGCACATGGTTAAAACCACCGCTGAGAATCGGCACCTTGACCT
>JBCECW010000500.1:0-3628 GCA_039207785.1 Pseudomonas sp.
ACCAACCACCTGGATATCAACACCATCCGCTGGCTGGAAACTATCCTCACGGCGCGTAACAGCACCATGATCATCATTTCCCACGACCGGCACTTCCTGAACAGCGTGTGTACCCACATGGCTGACCTGGATTACGGCGAGCTGCGTCTGTTCCCCGGCAACTACGACGAGTACATGACGGCCGCCACCCAGTCGCGCGAGCAACTGCTGGCCGACAACGCCAAGAAGAAAGCACAGATTTCCGAGCTGCAAAGCTTTGTCAGCCGCTTCTCGGCCAACGCCTCGAAAGCCAAGCAAGCCACCTCGCGGGCCAAGCAGATCGACAAGATCCAGCTGGCCGAGGTCAAGCCGTCCAGCCGCGTCAGCCCGTTTATCCGCTTCGACCAGAACAAGAAGCTACACCGCCAGGCGGTGATGGTGGAAAAACTGGCCAAGGGTTTTGACGACAAGGTCCTGTTCAAGAATTTCAGCTTCCAGATCGAAGCCGGCGAGCGCGTGGCCATCATCGGCCCGAACGGCATCGGCAAGACCACCCTGCTGCGCACCCTGGTTGGCGAAATGGCTCCGGACTCCGGCGCGGTGAAATGGACCGACAGCGCCGAGCTGGGTTACTACGCCCAGGACCACGCCCACGACTTCGAAGACGACGTCAGCCTGTTCGACTGGATGGGCCAGTGGACCACCGGCGAGCAGATGATCCGTGGCACCCTGGGCCGCATGCTGTTTTCCAACGACGAAATCCTCAAGTCGGTAAAAGTGATTTCCGGTGGTGAGCAAGGCCGCATGCTGTTCGGCAAGCTAATCCTGCAAAAGCCCAACGTGCTGGTGATGGACGAACCGACCAACCACCTGGATATGGAATCCATCGAGGCGCTGAACCTGGCGCTGGAAAACTACCCGGGCACGCTGATTTTCGTCAGCCACGACCGTGAGTTCGTGTCGTCGCTGGCCACCCGTATCATCGAGCTGTCGCCCAGCGGCGTGGTGGACTTCAGCGGCACCTATGACGACTACCTGCGTAGCCAGGGCGTGCTGATCTAAGGCCGATACCCGCTTTACCCGACGCCCCGCTTATGCGGGGCGTTTTTGTTTAGCCCCGACGATTTGCGTGGCAATCCCTGCCATGCCTGCACGGCAAAATCGTTAGCTGCCTTTCTTTCTTGGCCAACACTCGCCATCATTGCCGCTTGTTTTTGCTGAAGCTGATCCATGCCAACCCAAGCGCCCAGCTCCCTGGCGATCACGGGGCAGATCGTTGCCATCGTGTTCTTCACCTTCTTAGGTTTTCTCTGCATCGGCATTCCGATTGCCGTGGTGCCGGGCTTTGTCCATGACCAGCTGGGTTATGGCGCCGTGGTGGCGGGCCTGACCATCGCCTCGCAATACCTGGCCACCCTGCTCACCCGCCCGCTGGCCGGGCGCCTGGCCGATAGCCTGGGCACCAAGACCGCGCTGGTCTATGGCCTGGGCGGCATCGCCATCAGCGGCCTGCTGACCTGGCTTTCTACCGCGCTTATGCACCTGCCGTTGCTTAGCCTGGCGATCATGCTGGCGGCGCGGCTGTTGCTCGGGGTTACCCAGGGGTTGCTTGGTGTCAGCACCATCAGTTGGGGCATCAACCGCGTGGGTGTCGAATACACCGCGCGGGTGATTTCCTGGAACGGCATTGCAGCCTACGGCGCCATCGCCATAGGTGCCCCGCTCGGCGTGTTGATGGTGGATGCCTGGGGCTACTGGACCATGGGCTGCGCTCTTACAACCCTGGCACTACTGGGCTTGCTGCTGTTGTGGCGGCGCAAGCCGACGCCGGTGGTCAAGGGCGAGCGCCTGCCGTTCAGTACGGTGCTGGGCCGTATCGCGCCTTACGGCGTAGGGCTGGCGCTGGGGTCGATTGGCTACGGCACCTTGACCAGCTTTGTCGCCCTGTACTTTGCCAGCAAGGGCTGGAGTGGCGCGGCCTACACCCTGTCGGCATTTGGCGTGGCCTTTATCGGCGCGCGGATTTTGCTGATCGATGCCATCAAGCGTTACGGCGGTTATACGGTGGCGGTCGTTTGCCTGGGCATCGAAACCCTGGGTTTGCTTGCGCTGTGGTTCGCCCCATCACCGCCCTGGGCCATGGCCGGCGCGGCGCTGACCGGCTGTGGCCTGTCATTGCTCTACCCGGCGCTCGGCGTAGAGGCGATCAAGCGCATCCCCGACAGCAACCGTAGCGCCGGGTTTAGTGCCTATGCGGTGTTCTTCGACCTGGCGCTGGCGATTGCCGGGCCACTGATGGGCGCAGTGGCCTATGGCGTGGGCTACAACGGCATTTTCCTGGCCGCTGCCCTGCTCGCGGTGGCGGGGCTTAGCCTGAGCCTGTGGCTGGCGCGCCAGGCCCGCGCTTAATGCAGGGACGCCTGGTGATTGGTGAGATCCGGGCCCAGCACCGTACTGAAAAACTCCACCGCCTCGGCGTTCATCCGCCGGTGGATTTTCTGCCGGTCTACGCCATCGGCGTCGCGGCATAGCAACGGCATCATCTGTTCCTGTTCGGCCGAGCATGGCGACATAAAGATAAAGTGCCCGGCACCATCCAGCAGACTGTAGTTGGGCGGCTGCGGCAGGCTATGGCTCAGGGCCAGGGCGTTGGTCTCGATCGCCACCAGTTGGTCGCGGTCGCCGGCGTACATCAGCACTGGCAGTTGTACGTCCTGTAATTCTTCCTTGCCGAACATCAGGCCCAACGGTGCCAGCAGCATCAGGGCTTTTACCCGTGGGTCGCTTTCGGCCACCAGGTCATCACGGTCGACCACCAGTTCGCCGCCGGTGCGGCAGGCATCCTCGTCACCTGGGTGGGCCTGGCAGTAATCACGCAGCAACTGCATCTGCGGCTGGGCGCCGCCGACGATCAGCGCGGTTTCACCGCCGGCCGAGTAACCGATCATGCCGATCCGTTGTTCATCAATAAAAGGCGCGAGCCAGGGGTCTTGCAGCGCGTCGGTAATCGCCTGGGAGATTTGCATCGGCCGGCCATAGAGGTTGCTGACGGTGCCCAGGCGGCTCTGGTCGGCGTAGTTATCGCCGGGATGCACCACCGCCATCACCACAAAGCCGTGCTTGGCCAGGTAGGTGGCCAGGTCGTGCTGGGCCAGGGGGCTGCCGCTATTGCCGTGGGACAGCACCAGCAGCGGGTAATGGCCGGGGGCGACCGGGGTGTCCTGGCCGGCGGCGATCAGGTACGGGCCGACCTTGCTGGTCTTCATATGGCCATACGCGGGGTAGAACACCACCGCCTGCATGGGCTGCTGGTCAAGAGGGTCTTGCAGGGTGAACTGATGAAAACCGACGTTGAGGCGTCCTGCCGATGTAGCCGAAAGTACCGGTTCTGCCATCAGACTCGTTACCAAAGCGAGCAAGACAACTGCTACCCGCACGAAATTGGTGCTCACCTTTGCCTCCACAGCGGTAGGGCTGGCACGCAGCCCCGGTGACGGAGTGCAGTGCTGCGCGATTAAGCATAGGCCCGGTTGGCGCGGTGCACTGCCAGATGTGTGTTGCAAAAGCATGACGCATGCCAATAAAAGCCCAGTTAGCACGACGCCTAAAACCTGCAAAAACAAAAATCCCCGCCAAAGCGGGGATTTTT
>JBCECW010000501.1:0-514 GCA_039207785.1 Pseudomonas sp.
ATGATCTACGAGGGCACCAACGGCATCCAGGCCCTCGACCTGGTCGGCCGCAAGATCGTTGGCAGCGGCGGTGCGTTCTACAAGCACTTCGCCGATGAAATCAAAGCCTTCACCGGCAGCGCCGATGCTTCGCTGGCCGAGTTTGTCGAGCCGCTGAAAGCCGCGGTCGCCAACCTCGACGACCTCACCGATTGGCTGCTCAACAGCGCCAAGGCCAACCCGAATGAAATCGGCGCCGCCTCGGTGGAGTACCTGCACGTGTTCGGCTACACCGCCTATGCCTATATGTGGGCACTGATGGCGCGTACCGCGTTGGCCAAACAAGGCCAGGACGAGTTCTACGCCAGCAAGCTGGGCACTGCGCGTTTCTACTTCGCGCGCCTGCTGCCGCGTATCCACTCGCTGACTGCATCGGTCAAGGCCGGTGGCGAGTCGCTGTATCTGCTGGATGCTGCGCAGTTCTGATGCTGGATCGGCGCTAACAAAAAGCCCCGCCAAGTGCGGGGCTTTTTGT
>JBCECW010000501.1:524-3617 GCA_039207785.1 Pseudomonas sp.
GCCTATGTAGGAGCGAGCTTGCTCGCGAATGCGGTTTCAAAAGCTTCGCCAGCAAGCTGGCTCCTACGGTTCGCGATTACGCGAAACGGCAGCGTTATTCCTGAGTCAGTTGGTCCGCCGCCGCTGGCGCATCGACATAACGATTGCGGTTGCCTTGCAGCGCTTCGATCTGGTCGTTGCGAGCTTTTTCTTCGGCGTCTGGCGGGTCGATCTGGTTCCAGCGTTTGTACATCTGCAGCTGGCCGACGATGGGCAGGCCGTATTCGCTGCGCATATAGAAGATGGCCCGGGCGACGTTGCCTTTGGCGCTATCCGGCGGCTCGATCAATTGGAAGCTGGCTTTGAGCTGGCAGCCGATATCGCTGAATTTGCTCGATACCCCATCACCCAATTCGCCGAACTGCGCGTTACGCCGCGCCAGCTCCACCAGGCTGAGTGCCGGGTACATGTTGTGCAGGTCGCTCAACATAAAAGGGTATTGCGGGTTGGCGGCGGTGCATTGCTCGTCGGTAACACAGCGTAGCGCCGATTTGATCTGCTTGACCGTGTACACCAGGCTGGCCGTTACCTGGCCGCGCTCACCGGTAAACGGCTTGGCGCAATACAGGGTCGTGCCGCCTTTGGCGTAGAGCTGTTTCCAGAAGAATTGGTCGACGGCGACCTTTGGATCAGAGAGCTGATTTTGCCCGCCGGCGAACGCAGCAGAGCAAGCGCAAAACGTTATACCAGCTAAGGCAACTGCTACTGCGCGCATGAGAAAACCCCAAGGAACTGCAAAGTCGGCGTAATGGTGCTGTTGTTGTTTTGTAGGACAAAGCGAGTCTAGCAAGAGCTACTTCACAAAATAAAGCCGACCTAAGGCATGGTTTAAAGCCGTGTAAGCCAAAGCTTACAAAGCGTGCTGCTTATCGCCGCTATCGCTAGTAATTACAGCTGGTTACTCTCTTTTCCCATGGACGTTGCGCAGGAAGCGCCAAGGAACCAACAGGGATACGCTGGATTTCCATCAGGACGATGGATGATTACGGACGTCAGGACACAGTCTGCAAAGCCCCGCTTCGGCGGGGTTTTCTTTTTTCTGCAGATAGAAAAACACCGACATGTCGTCGGTGTTTTTGTTTGTGCGCAAGGCTCAGGCCGCTTCGAGCGCGGCCTGGTTATCACGCCGATTCTTATGCACGGTGGCCGCTACCACCAGCACCAGGAGAATCCCGGCCAGCACGGCGGATGAGCCGATGGTGCCAAAGTCCAGGCCGCCTTTTTCATGGGGCTTGGTCAGCACATCACCCAAGGTGGCGCCGAATGGGCGGGTCAGCACAAAGGCCAGCCAGAACAGCAGCACCGACGAGATGCGGGTATAGAAGTGCAGCAGCACGACCACCGCGATGGTGCTGCCAATCAGCAGCGCGCCGCCGGCAAAACCCAGCCCGGAGTCATCCGCCAGGTAATCGCCCAGCGCGGTACCCAGGGTGTTGGAAAACAGGATCGCCACCCAATAGAACAGCTCGCCCTTGAAGCTGCGCACGTTATCCACGGCCAGCGAGCCTTCGCTCCAGCGCCAGATGGCCAGGGTTACCAGCAGAATCGTGATCAGCAGCGCCGAGCCGGCGGCATAGCCCAGGCCCAGGGTGCGGTCCATAAAGTCCGACATGGTGGTGCCGGCGGTGCTGGTGGACAGGATCACGATCCAATACAGCATCGGGTTGTAGGTCTTGGCTTTGAGTTGGCTAACCAGGGTGATCAGAAACACGCTGATCAGGATCATCGAGCTGATGGCGTAGCCAACGTTAAGGGTCATGGACAGCAAGTCCCCGGCGGTTTCCCCCAGGGTGGTTGCACAAATTTTCATCACCCAGAAGGCCAGGGTGATCTGCGGAAGTTTATTCATCGGCGCGCATTCCTAAACGGAGTAAGTGGCGTGGGTTGCGGCGCACGCCGGAGAAATCCTGAAAAACAGGACTCGTTACTGAATGTTTCGGAGTGCAGGATGCAAAGGCGGGGGTGAAAAAAAGGTTAACGGCAGATGAAAAAATCATCGGGGAGCAAAAGCAGCGGTCTGCGGCGGGGTGCGCAGACCGCTTTAGGCGGGTTTAGCCCTTGCTATGCAACGCCACCCACTGGGCATAGGTGTCGATGAACTTTTGCAGGAAAGGTTTGATGCCGTCACTCAACTTGCCGTCTTCGCTGAAGAAGCTGCCGGCGCCGCCCAGGTAGGCTTCCGGTTGCTGCAGCATATGCACGTCGAGAAACACCATGGACTGGCGCAGATGGTGGTTGGCGCCAAAGCCGCCGACCGCACCCGGCGAGGCGCTGACCACGGCGCCGGCCTTGCCGCTGAATACGCTTTGCCCATAAGGCCGCGAGCCGACGTCGATGGCGTTTTTCAGCGGTGCTGGCACCGAGCGGTTGTATTCCGGGGTGATAAACAGCAGCGCCTCGGCGGCTTTGACCTTGTCGCGGAAGGCGGTGTAGGCGGCCGGCGCCGGGCTGACGTCGATATCCTCGTTGTACAGCGGCAGGTCGCCGATCTCGACAATCTCCAATTGCAACGACGCTGGCGCCAACTCGGCCAGGGCCAGGGCCAATTTGCGGTTGATCGAAGCTTTACGCAGGCTGCCAACCAGTACCGCAACGCGATAAACCTTACTCATGGTGACTCCTTGGGCGGGATGGAAAAGGCGGAGCTAGGAACTATAGCTGGCCATTGCCGCACCGCCCGGCTCAGCCTGCAAAGGCGGCCAGCAGGTCGGTAACGAAGGCTTTCTGTGCTTCGCTGGGCTGACGGCCGCGATGGCTGCCCAGATAAAAACTGACGTTGAACGCCAGCTGTTCTGGCAGCAGTGCGCGCAGTTGCCCGGCGGCCACCCAGGGCGCGGCGACATGGGTGGGCAAGTAGCCCAGGTGGGCGCCAGACAGCACAAACGCCAAGGTGCCTTCCACCTGCTCACTACGCGCGCTGCTGACCTCGGCCTGCCAGGGATCATCGGCCTGCTGAAAACGGTAGGGATATTTCACCCCGTCCTGTTCGCGCAGCTCCTCCAGCGTGACCTTCTTGCGCGTGAACAGTGGGTGGCCCTTGGCGCAATACAGGGC
>JBCECW010000502.1:0-3603 GCA_039207785.1 Pseudomonas sp.
GGCCAATGCCAATGCGGGCTGTTGTCCTTGTCGATCAGCCGCGCGCGCACGCCTTCGGCAAATTCCGGGTGACGGCAACTGTTCAAGCTCATGCCGTACTCCATGCGGAAGACCTCGGCCAGCGACAGGTGCTTGCTGCGCACAATCTGTTCCCACACCAGATGCGCCGTCAGCGGGCAACCGCCGGCCAGGGTCTTGGCGCCACGGGCCAGCAGGCCGTCGCTGCTGTCTTGCAGGGCCACCAGCACCTTCCAGGCGCTGGCCACGTCGGCCACGTCCAGCAGGTTGTCGATATGGTTGCGCCGCGGCATCAACTGCGCGTCTGGTAACTGCTCGTTGGCTTCGTGCTCCAGCGCCTTGAGCAAGCTGTTGAGTTGCCGCGCCGGCTGCTCGCCCCAGTTCAGTTGCAGCAGGCCGTCGATCAGGGCGTCTTGCTGGTTGTCGGCGAGGAAGCGGTCAGCCCAGCCCAGTAGCAGGGCGTCATGGGCGTTCACCTGGGTGGCGGTCAGGCCGAGGAACAGCCCGAGCTTGCCCGGCAGGTGATTGAGGAACCAGCTGCCGCCCACATCCGGGTACAGGCCGATATTGATTTCCGGCATCGCCAAACGGCTGCTAGGGGTGACGATACGAATACTCGCCCCTTGCAGCAGGCCCATGCCGCCACCAAGCACATAGCCATGGCCCCAGCAGATAAAGGGTTTGGGGTAGGTGTGAATACGGTAGTCGAGGCGGTATTCGTCGCTGAAGAAACGCTCGGCCAGGGGCGGTACTTCGCCGGGGTGTTCGCGGCAGGCTTCCACCAGCTTGCGCACATCGCCGCCGGCGCAAAAGGCTTTGTCGCCGTTGGCGCGCAGCAGCACGCAGGTGATGGCGGGGTCTTGGGCCCAGGTCGCCAGCTTGGCGTCCAGGGCTTCGATCATGGGCAGGGACAGGGCATTCAGGCTGCTGGCGGCATCCAATGTCGCAATACCGATCCGCGCGCCATGCTGGCCCGCGAGCTCTTCAAAAATCACATTCATCAGGCAGGTTCCTAAACTACTGCGCTCGGCTAGGCGGCGTTTATGAATTAAATGCGCTACTTATTGCGCCATTTAGGTTCGCGCTTTTCCAAAAAGGCATTCACCCCTTCACGGGTGTCGTCGGCATCGAACAGGTCGACAAAACGTTCGCGCTCCTCGTTCAGCCAGCTATTGGGCCCGCGCTCGCGGGCGCCCTGGATCAGCGGCTTGATGGTGCGCACGGCCACCGGGCTTTGCCGCGCGACCTTGGCGGCCAGCAGCAGGGCATGGCCACGGGCTTCACCGCTGTCCACCACCTGTTCCACCAGGCCGATACGCAGGGCGGTTTCGGCGTCCACGCGGTCGCCGCAGAGGATCATGCGCTTGGCCCAGCCTTCGCCTACCAGCCAGGCCAGCGCCTGGGTGCCACCGGCGCAAGGCAGCAGGCCTACCGCCGCTTCGGGCAAGGCCATTTGCGCCTGGCGCTCGGCAATGCGGATATCGCAGGCCAGGGCGCATTCCAGGCCACCGCCCATGGCGTAGCCATTGATGGCGGCAATCGACACCCCGCGAAAATCACGCAGCGCCTCGAACGCTTCGCCAAAACGCCGGGCCATTTCGCGGGCGCGGCTTTTGTCGCCATCGGCAAACAGATTGAGGTCGGCACCGGCACTGAAAAACTTGCTGCCTTGGCCGGTGATCACCAGGGCATAGATATCGTCGTCACGGTTGAGGTGTTCAACCAGTTGCTTGAGGCCAATCAGCGATTCGCGGTCCCAGGTATTGGCCGGCGGGTGGTTGATGGTGAGTAGGGCCGTGTGGCCGTGTTTTTCCACGGTCAGCTTGTGGGTGAGGTCGGCCAGGCCCGGGTGGTAGGTTTCGATGGCAGTGCTCATTAACGCGTGTCCCTGTCGTGAGTGGCGCAAGGGAGTATGCAAAAACCGGCACGGCTTGCGTACCCCGCTTTTTGCCAGAAGGTGTGCTTTTTCTGACGGGAACGTTTAAGCAAAAGTTGCATGGGCTAGCTGCTGGGCTTGCCGCCGAGCAACTTGAACCAGAAGGCCACTTCACCGCCCAGTTCGTCACGCAGCATCTGCGGCGACAGGTCGTCAGCGCGGTCACCTAGCAGCCGGCGCCAGGCCGGCAGTTGCACCAGTTGTTCATCGTCGCCGTCCACGCTCAGGCGCCGCGCCACTTGCACGATATCCACCAGGTCGGCGCTGCCCTCGCGCTGGCGTTGCCAGGCGCTGCGGTGGCGGGCGCAGTCAATCAGCACGGTGGGCAGCCGCCAGGCCGTCAGGGTGATCACGCCGATATCGGCCGAGAGCTGATCACACAGGCCCAGCAGCTCCTGCGGCTCACGCTCCACTTCCGGCCAGCGTTCCAGTTCGTCGAGCAGGGGCAGGCTGCCGATGTCCTGCAGCAGGCCGCCGAGCATGGCGTCTTCCATGGGCAGGCGGGTGAGTTGCTGGGCCAGGCACGCGCAATAGGCGCCGCACATCAGCGCGGCATTCCAGCGTGCGCGAAACACTTTGATCAGCGCCGGGTCCTGGCTGGTAAACAGGTGCTCGACGGCAAAGGTCAGCACCAGGTTGTTGACCCGCTGCATGCCAATACGCGACACCACTTCCTGCAGGTTTACCCCCTGGCGCACATTGCGCAGCATGGGGCTGGAGGCGAACTGCAACAGGTAGGCGGCCAGCGGCGGGTTGCTGTGCAACAGGCGCGTCACCTGCTCCAGCGAGGCGTGCTCGGAGTCCAGCAATTTGCGCAGGCGCAACGAGGTTTCCGGCATCTGCGGCACCTTGGCGTTGCCTTTGAGAAAGCTTGAATACAGCGAAAACTTCAGACCTTCGTGGCGGGTCTCCATGGGTTCGATCTCCTGGTCTGCTTACCGGATAAGCGTAGTAAGCAATTCGCGCAGGTGATCGACCAACCGTCGTGGGGCATCAAACCCGTGCGATGGTCGCCAACCCGGTGGCCACCAGCTTTTCTGCGCCATCTTTAACGGCAAACACATCGGCGCGGCACACGGCCTGGCGTTGCCCGGCTTTGAGCACCTCGCTGCGGCAGATCAGTTTTTCGCCAATGGCCGGGGCTAGCAGGTTGAGCTTGTATTCGCTGGTTACCACGTCGCCAACCATCGACGCCGCCGCCCAGGCGCAGCCGCTGTCGACCATAAAACCCACCACCGCGCCATGGATGTAGCCATGGTGCTGGCACAGGTCGGGGCGCGACTGCACTTGCAGGCTGACTTTGCCGGGGGCGAAGTCCAGCAGTTCGGCGCCCAGCAGTTGGGCGAAAGTGGAGTGGGCCAGGGCCTGTTCCAGGCGTTCACGGCTGATACCGGTGGCGGCGTTCATGGCAGTTGCTCGGCTAGGGAGGAGGCTTGAGCATTGACCCGCCGCCGCTCGCCGGCAATCTGCATCCAGTGCCGTGATGGTGACGCATCACAGGCCGTGTGCCTTGACTTGCCAAGCCTCGTTCCTTAGCGTGCCCCACAGTTTTTCTCAGGGCAGGGCCAGGCATGACCGCAGACGACCGGATCAAACTCGAAGCAGGCTGGAAAGCGGCATTGCGCGAGGAGTTCGACAAACCCTATATG
>JBCECW010000503.1:0-2874 GCA_039207785.1 Pseudomonas sp.
GAGGTAACGCGGGTTTTCTCGGTTGCTGCGAATGGCCTCGGCTTGTTCGGGGTCGCGCATCCATTGCCGCACCGGGTTGCCGTTCTCGGCCAGAAGGTTGGCAATGGCGGTGCCGAAGCTGCCGCCGCCGAGAACTGCAATAGGTTGCTGAACTGTCATAACCGATCCGTAGTGAGCCATCGTCGATGGCGGGCTGCCGGCATTATTACGGAGCCACCGCGCTGCGACCAGCCTTGCGCGCTACCCTTTGTGGCGCTAAGGGTAAAAAGCGCTACAGCTAGGCAAAAGCCAGCGCGCCGAGCGCAGCCCGAACAGGTAGACTTGCCCGCTTTGATAATCGCCCGCCCACCAGGCAGCAGGTGCCGGCGGTGAAGGAGAGCACGGAGCCCATGAACCTGCGCCGAGGTTGGGACATTCATACCCGCACACAGCTGATCAGCGTAGGCCCGGCCCTGCTGCTGACGCTGCTGCTGACCGGCTTTTTTACCTTTGTGCGTCTTCAAGACCTACGCCAGGAACTCAACCACACCGGCCAGCTGATCGCTAACCAGTTGGCGCCGGCCACCGAGTACGGGGTGATTGCCGGCAATATCCAGGTGCTCAACACCCTGCTCAAGGCCACCCTCGATACCCCGCACGTGCGTTTTATCGAAGTGCGCGACCGCCAGGACAATATCCTCGCCTACGAAGAACAAGCCTCGGCGCAGGATAAAAGCGCCACCCAAGTGGAGATTTTCCACGCCCCGATCCATTTGCAGCGCCTGGCCATGAACAAGGATGTGCCCTATTCCGCCGGGGCCGGCGGCAGCCACCTGGATAACGACTACCTCGGCCGGGTGGTGGTGGGCATGTCCAACGATGCCTTCAATAGCCAGCAGCAGGCGATCCTGCTCAAAGCCACGGTGCTGGCGCTGTTTGCCCTGCTACTGACCTTTCTGGTGGCGCGGCGCCTGGCCCGGCGCTTGTCGCAGCCGATCAGCACCATGGCCGATGCGGTAAAAGCCATCCAGGCCGGCAACTACCGCACCGCCCTGCCCGAGGTCGATGACAACGAACTCGGTGGCCTGGCCCGACATATCAATAACCTGGCCAGCGCCCTGGAACTGGCCAGCCGCGAACAGCAGCAAAGCATTGCCCAACTGGTCAAGGCGCGCGAAGAATCCGAGCAGGCCAACCGCGCCAAATCCGACTTCCTGGCAATGATGAGCCACGAGCTGCGCACGCCCATGAACGGCGTACTGGGCATGTTGCAGTTGCTGGAAACCACCGAGATGACCGATGAGCAGGCCGAGTATTCGGCGCTGGCCACCGAGTCCACCGAGCATTTGCTCAAGGTGATCAACGATATTCTCGACTTCTCGCGGATCGAACGCGGCGCGCTGGAGCTCGAACGCATCACCTTCAATCTGCTGGAGCTGATCCAGAGTTCGGCGCAGGTGTTCCAGCACAGCGCCCATCAACGCGGCCTGAGTTTGCAGCTGGACACCCAGCCGGGGCTGGAGCTTTTGGTAGTCAAGGGCGACCCCACGCGGATTCGGCAGATTCTGGTGAACCTGCTGGGCAACGCGCTGAAGTTCACCGAGGAAGGCTCCATCCGCATCGAAACCCGCTGGCAGGCCCTGGACAACGAAGTGCTGTGGCTAAGCTGCGCCGTGCATGACAGCGGCATCGGCATTTCCGCCCAGCGCCTGGAGCATATGTTCGACGCCTTCCAGCAAGCCGATAACTCGATTTCCCGCCGCTACGGCGGCACCGGCCTGGGCCTGCCGATTGCCCGCACCCTGGCCGAGCGCATGGGCGGCACCTTGAATGCCGAGAGCCAGGAAGGCCACGGCTCGGTATTTACCCTGGAAATCCCCCTGCCCTTTGCCCGCCATAGCGATCAACCGGCCGAACACAGCAGCGATGACGGCAACTCCGGCCACGGCCAGAAAGTGTTGCTGGTGGAAGATAACCCGGTCAACCAGACCGTCATCGAGGCCATGCTGCGCAGCCTCGGCTACCAGGTCAGCCTGGTGGGCGACGGTGCCCAGGCGCTTGCCAGCGTGGAGCGCCATGACTACGCGGCAGTGCTGATGGATTGCCGTCTGCCGGTCATGGATGGTTACGAAGCCACCCGGCAAATCCGCCGCCTGCCCGGCCGTGCTGGCTTGCCCATCATTGCCCTGACCGCCAACGCCCTGCAGGGCGACCGCGAGGCGTGCCTGCAGGCCGGCATGAATGACTACCTGGCCAAGCCATTCAAACGCGCCGACCTGCAGCGCATTCTGCAGGCCTGGGTCGCCCCCCGACCTTTGGCGAGTAGCCAGGGCGTGGGCTGAACGGGAACATACCGAGCTGTCACAGTGTTGTAATCGCGTTACAACATGAGCGCGTCAGGGTGGGACGCAGCAGCCGCCGACAGTGGTAGAGTGCGTCGGCACGCGGTTTTGTAGGCCGGGTTTGACCGCATCATGTCAGGCCGTTGGAACATTGGGTGTACAACTGTGCTCAGAGTCTGTGACTTTCACTGCAACGCAACAGTCTATGACTACGCTGGTAGCTACGAAGCCCTACATACGGGGGCATCATTCCAAGATCGCACCAGCCTAGATGATTCGCTTAGCCCTGCCGCACGGGGAATATTGAGGAGCTCGCATGTCCAAACAGAACGCTTACACTCGGGAAGACTTGCTGCGCTGCAGTCGTGGCGAGCTATTCGGCCCAGGTAATGCGCAACTGCCCGCCCCCAACATGCTGATGGTCGATCGCATCACGCATATCAGCGACACCGGCGGTAAATACGGCAAAGGCGAGCTGGTCGCCGAACTCGATATCAACCCGGACCTGTGGTTCTTCGCCTGCCACTTCGAAGGCGACCCGGTGATGCCAGGC
>JBCECW010000503.1:2884-3602 GCA_039207785.1 Pseudomonas sp.
CAACCGCTCCCTGGTGCTGGCCATTGCCGACGGCACCGTCAGCGTCGATGGCCGCGAGATCTACAGCGCCGAAGGTTTGCGTGTCGGCCTGTTCACTTCCACTGACAATTTCTAAGGGTTATCCGCATGCGTCGCGTCGTGATCACCGGCCTGGGTATCGTCTCCTGCCTGGGCAATGATAAAGAAACCGTCTCCGCCAACCTGCGTGCTGGCCGTGCCGGTATCCGCCACAACCCGGCCTACGCCGAAATGGGCTTGCGCAGCCATGTGTCGGGCTCCGTTGACCTCAACCTGGAAGAGCTGATCGATCGTAAAACCTTCCGTTTTATGGGCGACGCGGCGGCCTACGCCTACCTCTCCATGGAACAGGCGATCAAGGATTCGGGCCTTAGCCCAGAGCAGATCAGCAACCCGCGCACCGGCCTGATCGCCGGTTCCGGTGGCGCCTCCACCATCAACCAGATGGAAGCCATCGACACCCTGCGCGAAAAAGGCGTCAAGCGCATCGGCCCATACCGCGTGACCCGCACCATGGGCAGCACCGTATCGGCCTGCCTGGCCACGCCGTTTGAAATCAAAGGCGTGAACTTCTCCATTTCCTCGGCTTGTGCCACCAGTGCGCATTGCATCGGTCAGGCCATGGAGCAGATCCAGCTGGGCAAACAGGACGTCGTCTTCGCCGGCGGCGGTGAGGAAGAACACTGGAGCCAGAGCTGCC
>JBCECW010000504.1:0-3584 GCA_039207785.1 Pseudomonas sp.
CCCTTGATCAGGCCGGCGCCGCCGTGGATCTGCACCGCCTTGTCGATAATGCGGAATGCCGTTTCCGAGGCGAACACCTTGCACATCGGCGACTGCACCTTGATATCGCCGCCGGCGTCGTTGCTGGCGGCGGTGGCGTACATCATGCAGCGCGCGGCATACAGCTCGGTGGCCATGTCGGCGAGCATATGGTTGATGGCCTGGAACATGGCAATCGGTTGGCCAAACTGCTTGCGGGTGCGGGCGTAATCCAGCGACAGGTTCAGTGCCAGGCCAGCCATGCCAAGCATGGTGGGGCAGTGCAGCAGGCGGTTGAGGGTAATGCGGCCCATGGCCAATTTAAAGCCTTCGCCGGCATTGCCAATGCGGTTGGCCACCGGCACGCGCACGTTGTGCAGCACGATATCGCCGTGGGCGCCGCCGCCGGACATCACCGCATAGTCACTCTCCACCCGCACGCCTTCGGCATGCAGGTCGACGAAGAATGCCGAAATCCCGTTGGGGCCACGCCCCGGCTCGGTCACCGCCAGCAGCACCGCGAGGTCGGCATAGGTGGCGCCGGAGATATAGCGCTTGGCGCCGCTCAGTACATAGTGGTCGCCGTCCAATTGCGCCGAGGTGGTGATGGCGGTGGCATCGGAGCCGGCTTCGGCTTCGGTGAGGGCAAAACACACGGCTTTTTCGGCGCGGCAGATTGGTTGCAGGAAGGTCTCGACCTGGTGCGCGTCGGCCACCTGGAACAGGGGCCCGACCCGTGGCGGCCCGGACAGCTCGCCGAGAATATGCGGCGCCAGCGGGCAGCCGGTGAGCACGGCCGCCTCCTTGACCGCACACAGCTCGGCCACGTTCAGGCCGGCGCCACCCAGGGCCTCGGGCAGCATCGCATTGTAGAAACCCAGTTCGCAGGAGCGCTGCCACACCTGGCGCAACAGTGGCTTGGCCACCGGTTCGCCCCAGGTGATGTTTTCTTGTTTCACCAGCGCATCGAGTTCGTCGCGGACAAAGGCCTGGATGCCGGCAATCAGGACTGCGGCTTTTTCACTTGGATTGACCATGGGCTGTTCCTCAGATCCGACGTTCGCTGTTTTGCCAGTACGCTTCGCGAATCAGGCGGCGCACGATCTTGCCGTTGGGGTTCTTTGGCAGCTCCTGCACAAAGTCCACGGCGCGGGGTTTCTTGAAGCCCGCCAGGGCCTCGGCACAGTGCGCCATGATGGCCTCGGCGCTCAGGCTTTCACCCGGCTTGAGGACCACCACGGCACGCACCGCTTCACCCCATTGCTCGTCAGGCACACCGACCACCGCCGCCTCGAAAACCTGCGGCAGGCGATACAGCACTTGCTCGACTTCGGTGGGGTAGATATTGAAGCCGCCGGAAATGATCATTTCCTTCTTGCGGTCGACGATAAACACGTAGCCGTGTTCGTCCACGGTGGCGAGGTCGCCGGTGAGGTAGTAGCCATCGCGCATCACCTCGGCGGTCAGCTCGGGTGCCTGCCAGTAGCCCTGCATGATGTCGGGGCCCTTGACCACGATTTCGCCGATCTCGCCGGGGCGTACATCGACAAACTCATCGTTGACCACCCGCAGGTCGGTCTCGAAATAGCAGCGTCCGCAAGAGGCCAGCAGGCGTGGGTCGCCAAGGTGATCCTGCTCGGTGAGCACGGTTACCAGCGAGCAGGTTTCACCGGCGCCATAGCCTTGCACCAGGATGGGCCCGAACACCTCGATGGCCCGTTGCACCAGGGTTGGCGCCATGGGCGCGGCGCCGTACATCACCACGCGCAGGCTGGACAGGTCGTACTGTTCCACGCCCGGCAGGTTGACCAGGCGGTTGATCATTGCCGGCACCAGGAACAGGCGGGTGACGCGCTCGCGCTGGATGGTCTCCAGCAGCAGGGTGTCGTCGTAACGCTCCAGCAACAGGTTGCACGCACCCACGGCCAGCAGCGGCATTACCTGCATACCGCTGGCGTGGGTGACGGGGCCGACGTGGGCCATCACATCCCCGGCTACTGCGCGGCGCGAGGGGCTGGCAATGCTTTTGCGCACCAGCGCCTTGCGGTTGCCGAACGACAGCATGGCGGCCTTGAGCACCCCCGAGCTGCCCGAGGTGTAATGCAACACGGCCAGGGCATCGTCGGCCGGGTCGGCGTGTACCGGTGCTTCGTTGCTGGTGGCGAGCAACGCGGCATAGCCGATATCACCGCCCGTTTCATCCAGCGCGATGATCCATTGCAGGCGCGGCATCTGTGCGCGCTGCGCCTTGAGCGCGGCGGCAAAACGACTGTCGGCAATGACCGCGCGGCTGTGGGAGTCGTTGAGCACCTGGATGATTTCATCCAGGGCCAGGCGTGCATTGATCGGCACCTTGACCATGGCGGTCTTGTACAACGCCACCTCGGCTTCCACCAACTCCACGCGGTTGGGCGCCAGGATCGCCACGTGGTCGGCGGCGGCGAGCCCGAGGGTCAGCAGCCCCGAGGCCAGGCGATTGGTGCGTTGTTCGAGCTGGGCAAAGGTAATGCGTTGGCGGCTGTCGATCAGGGCCATATGGTCAGGCCAGTACAAGGCACTGCGGCTGACAAGCTTTCCTAGATTCACTGTTGTTGTTCTCACCGGCATATAGGGTGCGCCGATGCTACGGGGGGCGGTTGCCTGGCAACCAATACAACAGTGCGATGTGAGGTATGCCGAGATTGCATGGGTGCCGGTGGCTGCCCCTGAGCGCAGCGCGCGCCGTCCGGTGGCTTATGCCCGGCTGGCAAGCAACTTGAACTCCCTGCACAGGCGCCAACTCATAAAACTGAGGATGGTCGACCAGAGGAAGGATGCAGCGATGACGATACAGGAACAGATCCGCCAACCCGGCGAGGTGTTTGAAACCGATCTGCCATCGCGCCTGGATCGCCTGCCCTGGGGGCGTTTTCATACGCTGTTGGTGTTTGCCCTGGGCATTACCTGGTTGCTCGATGGCTTGGAAGTGACCCTGGCCGGCTCGGTGTCGGGCGCGCTGAAAGACAGCCCCGAACTGGCCTTGAACAATGCCGATATCGGTCTGGCCGGCGGCGTGTATATCGCCGGAGCGGTGCTGGGGGCATTGCTGTTCGGCTGGCTGACCGACCGCCTGGGGCGGCGCAAGCTGTTCTTTATCACCCTCTGGCTGTATGTCGGCGCCACCGCTGCGACGGCGTTTTCCTTCAACCTGGAAACCTTCCTGCTGTTTCGCTTCCTCACCGGCATGGGGATTGGCGGCGAATACACGGCGATCAATTCCACCATCCAGGAATTCACTCCGGCGCGCTATCGCGGCTGGGTAGACCTGACCATCAATGGCACCTTCTGGCTGGGCGCTGCGTTGGGGGCCGGGGGCGCCATCGTGCTGCTGGACCCGCAAACGGTGGGCGGCGACCTGGGTTGGCGTTTGTGCTTTGGCATCGGCGCGGTGCTGGGCCTGGTGATTCTGGTGATGCGCCTGTGGCTGCCGGAAAGCCCGCGCTGGCTGCTGATTCATGGGCGGCCGCAGGAGGCGAAGCGGATTGTCGAGGGTATCGAGCAACGCTTGCGCGAGCAGGGCCATGAGC